>JACCZA010000281.1 GCA_013696185.1 Actinomycetota bacterium | reverse complement strand
TGCGCGTGCTCGGGACGATGGACGACGACCGGCTGATGGTCGGCTCGTCGGCCACGTGGCCGTGGACCTGCTACATCCTCGCCGACGCGCCGAGCCTGGAGGCGGTCGCCGCCGTCTGCAACGTCGTGCGCGAGGCCGAGGTCGACGGCGCGCGGCTGTGGCGCTACCTCCGCATCGAGGCGCGCGTCGGCCGGCCCCTCTTCTTCGGGAACGCGTAGGCCCTCAGGGGCCTGTCCGTAAAGTGGTCGCGGTGGCTGGAGCGCGGGAGGTGCCGCGAGGCAAGGACGCAGGAGCGTCGATATGAGGACATATCGGCGCGACCGAGGACGCAGCATCGTGGTGCCTCACGCCTTCCAGGCACCCCGATCCATTTTGCGGACAGGCCCCTGAGATGAGGGTCCCGCTCTCGTGGCTGCGCGACTACGTCGCGCTCGGCATGACGATCGACGAGCTGGCGCACCGGCTGAGCATCTCGACCGCCGAGGTGAAGGCGATCGAGCACCGAGGCGTGCCGGACGAGGGCGGCAACCTGGGGCGCTTCCGCGTGGGGCGGGTGCTCGAGGCGGGCAAGCACCCGAACGCCGACCGGCTGCAGCTCTGTCGGGTCGACGTGGGGGAGGGCGAGCCGCGGCAGATCGTCTGCGGCGCGTGGAACTTCGGCGCCGGCGCGACCGTCGCCGTCGCGCTGCCGGGAGCCGTGCTGCCCGGCGGCCAGAAGCTCGAGCGCGCGAAGCTGCGCGGCTCCGTCTCGGACGGGATGATCCTCTCGGAGCGCGAGCTCGAGCTCGGCCAGGACCACTCGGGCATCCTCGTCCTCCCGGGTGGGGAGCCGGGGACGCCGCTCGGCGACGTGCTGCCGCTCGGCGACGACGTCCTCGACGTCGAGACGACGGGGAACCGCCCCGATCTGCTGTCGGTCTACGGGATCGCGCGCGAGGTCGCGGCGCTGTTCCGCCTCGAGCTCGCTCCGCCGCCCGGGTGCGACCCGGAGCGGGCCGGCGACGAGGCGGTGGACGTGCGGGTCGAGGACTTCGAGGGCGCCCCGCGCTACGTCGGTCGACTCTTCCGCGACGTCTCGATCGGACCCTCGCCCGCCTGGCTGAAGGCGCGGCTGACAGCGGCGGGCATGCGCCCGATCTCGAACGTCGTCGACGTGACGAACTACGTCATGCTCGCCCTCGGCAACCCGCTCCACGCCTTCGACCACGCGTCGCTCGCGGAGGGGCGCGTGGTCGTCCGGCGCGCGCGGGGCGGGGAGGAGCTGCGGACGCTCGACGGCGCCCTGCGGGAGCTTCGGCCCACCGACCTGCTGATCGCCGACGCCGAGCGCGCCGTCGCCCTCGCGGGGATCATGGGCGGCGAGGAGACCGAGGTGCGCGACTCGAGCCGCACGATCCTGCTCGAGGCGGCGAACTTCGAGCCGACCGGGCTCCTGCGCACCTCGGAGCGCCTGCGACTGCGCACCGAGGGCTCGAGCCGCTGGGAGAAGGGCGTCGATCCCCACCTCGCCGGGCAGGCCGCTGCGCTCGCGACCGAGTTGATCGTCGAGCTCGCGGGCGCACGCTGGGTCGGTCACACGGACGTCCACGCCGGCTTGCCGGAGCCACCCGTCGTCCCCTTCCGGCCCGGGCGCGCCGACGAGCTGATCGGACTGGCGACCCCGGCGGAGGAGCAGCGGGAGCTGCTCGCCCGCTTCGGTTTCGGCACGGACGCTGCGAGCGTCACCGTCCCGACCTGGCGCGCGCGGGACGTCACGCGCGAGGTCGACGTGGTCGAGGAGATCGCGCGCGTCCGCCTCGGGGACGTCCCGTTCACGCTGCCGGCCAGCCGCGTCGCGGTCGGGCGATTGACGCGTCACCAGCGGCTGCGCCGCCGGCTCGAGGACGTCCTCGTCGGGCTCGGCTTCTCGGAGGCCTACACACCCTCGCTCGTGCGCGTCGAGATCGAGCCGTCCGGGCTCCGGCTGCCCGAGCCGCAGACGGCCGACCAGGCGGCGCTGCGTACGACGCTCCTGCACGGGCTCGTCGAGGCGGCGCGGCGAAACCGCGAGGCCGGCAACGAGCAAATCGCCCTGTTCGAGCTCGCGCGGGTCTATCTCCCCGGCGGAGCCGAGCTGCCGCGGGAGGACGTGCGCCTCGGTGCGATCGTCGAGGGCGGCTTCGAGCCGGCGAAGGGAGCGGTGGAGGCGATCTACGCGGCGCTCAAGGTCGAGCCCGCCTTCAGGCGCGAGGAGCGCGACCCGCTCCGGCCGGGGCGTGCAGCCGCGATCGGCGCCGGCTGGGTCGGGGAGCTGCACCCGAGCCTGCTCGAGGGAGGCTGGGGCGTGCTCGAGCTCGACCTCGAGGCGCTCTTCGAGACGGCGCGGGAGCCCGTCGTCTACCACGACGTGGTCACGTTCCCCGCCGTCAAGCAGGACCTCGCGTTCGTCGTGGACGAGGGCGTCCTGGCCGGCGAGCTCGCCGAGGCCGCGCAGGAGGCGGTCGGAGCCGAGCTGAGCCGGATCCGCCCCTTCGACGTCTACCGGGGCGAGCAGGTCGGCGCGGGCAGGAAGTCGATCGCCTTCTCGGTCGAGTTCCGCTCGTCCGAGCGGACGCTGTCGGATGCGGACGCCGCCGTCCTGCGCGAGCGGATCGTCGGTGCGCTCGCCGAGCGGTTCGGGGCGACCCTGCGCGCGTAGGTCAGGCAGGGGCGAGAAATCCGAGCGCGCAGGCGCCGCGTACTGGCCTCCACACACCGACCGAGGAGGCCCCGCGTGAACCGCCGCGCACTCGTGATCTGTCTCGCCACCGCTCTCGCTCTCGCCATCCCCGGCCCCGCAGCCGCGCAGGCGACCCGCCTGCTCGGCACCGTCGGTCCCGGCTTCACGATCTCCCTCACCGATGCGGCGGGCGCGCCCGTCTCGCAGCTACAGCCGGGGACCTACGAGATCGTGGTCGACGACCGCTCGGCGATCCACAACTTCCACCTCTCCGGCCTCGCGGCGGGAAGCCCGGACCAGAGCACGGCTGTGGAGTTCGTCGGGACGGTCACCTGGATCGTCACGCTAGCGGCCGGCTCGTACCAGTACGTCTGCGACCCGCACTCGGCAGCCATGCGCGGAGCGTTCACGGTCGGTGGCGGCCCGCCGCCGCCCCCGCCGCCGCCCACGGCTGCCCCGAAGCGGCTAACCGCCGCCGTCGGTCCCGGCTTCACGATCGCGCTGCGCAGCGCCGCAGGCGCGCTCGTCCGCTCGCTCGCCGCCGGCACCTACACCGTCGTCGTGCGCGATCGCTCGCGCATCCACGACGTCCACCTCGTCGGCCCGGGGGTGAACCGCAGGACCGGCGTCGGCTTCACGGGGACGCAGACGTGGCGGGTGCGCTTCTCGAAGGGGAGCTACCGGCTGTTCTGCGACCCGCACGCGAAGTCGATGAGCATGCGCTTCCGCGTCACCTGAACCGTCGCGCGTGGTGGATGAGGCCGGCATTCGGGCCCCCCGAGGCCCGGATGTCGGCCTGCCGGTCGAGCTCGGAGTTGAGCTCGGCGCCGAACAGCAGGGCGAACGCCGAGTAGTTCAGCCAGAGCAGGAGCACGATGCCGCCCGCGATCGAGCCGTAGGTCGCCGCGTAGGAGTCCGAGAAACTGGTGTAGAGCGCGAACAGGCCCGAGAGGACGAGCCAGAGCACGCCGCCCACGAGCGAGCCGGGCGAGACCCAGCGCCAGTCGCGCTCGTCGCGGTCGGGCGCGAGGTAGTAGACGATCGAGAAGAAGAGGAGGATCGCGAGGAAGGCGATCGGCCAGCGGAAGATCGACCACAGGAGATCGAAGGCGCTCCCGAGCCCCGCCTTGTCGGCGATCGCCTCCCCGAGCGGCCCGCCGAAGACGATCAGGAGGAAGAGGGAGGCCGTCACGACGCCGGTCAGGGCGACGAGGACGATGCCGATCAGACGCACTTTCCAAAACGGCCGGGACTCGGTGCGGTCGTACGCCCGGTTGACTGCCTTGATCACGGCGCTCATCGCTCCGCTCGCGGCCCACACGGCGCCGGCGGCGCCCGCGAGGAACGCCACGACCGTGGCGCCGCCGCGATCCTCGCTCTCGTCCTGGATCGTCTGGATCGTCTCGAGCACCTGCTTGGGAGCGACCGGGCCGAGGAACTCCTGGAGCGAGTCGTAGGCGTCGATCAGCCCGAGGAGGCCGACGACGAAGATGAGCGCCGGGAAGAAGGCGAGCAGCGAGCTGAAGGCGACCTGCTGGGCGAGCCCCATGCAGTCGTCGCCGAGGAACTCCCCGAAGGCGCGCTTGAAGGCGGCGAGCCACTCCCGCAGCCCCAGCTTGGCCGGGCTCGAGGGGACCGTGCCGGTCTCGGGTCGGCTCTCGGCCGCGCCTGACACCGGCTGCTCGACCTTCGCTCAGCGCTCGCGCGAGCGGCGAGCGAGCAGTCGCATCGTGGCACCGATCCCGCCCGCGAGGAAGAAGCCGATGCCGAGCGCCCCCGCGGCCGCGACCGGCAGGCGCGCGCGCAGCTTGCCGGCGACGTTCGTCGCGTCGCTCAGGCCGGAGCGAAGCGACTCCATCGCCTGCGCGAGGTGCTCGCGCTCGCCCTGGATCTCGCGCCGGACGTCCTCCGGCGAGCGACCGCTAGACGGTGCCATGGCTCTTCAGGGCTGCGGTGGTCAGCTTGGCCTCCTCGATCGCCTGCTCGGGGACGGGTGGCGAGCCCTGCTTGATCCGCCCGAGGCCGAGCACCGCCATCACGCCGGCGAGCAGGAGGAGGAAGAGTGCGACGATCAGGAGCGCGAGCCAGGTCGGCATGAACGTCGCGAGCGCGGCGGCGAGGGTGGCGAGCAGGAAGCCGAGGGCGAAGACGCCGAGCACGGCCCCTGCGAGCGCGAGACCGATGCCGAGCCCGAGCGCACCGAGCTTGCGCTTGAGCTCGAGCGACGCGAGCTCGAGCTCGAGGCTGACCAGCGACCTCGCGTGGTCCGCGACCTGCTTGGCGGCCGCGCCGACTCCTGGCGACTCAGCGTCGTGGGTGCGCATGGCCCCTCCAGTCGATCATCTTCGCGAGCAGAATGCCGAGGACGAGCGCCGCGCCGACGACGGCGAAAGGGTTGGGCCCAGCCCCGCCGTCCGTGTCCTTCGAGGGGCGCCTCCCGAGCTGCGGGCCGGGCGGAGCCAGCGGAGCCGGCGTCGCCGAGCCCTCGCCGGCCGCACGGTCCTTCGGCAGCTCTCCGCGGGCCCGTGCGCGGATGAGGCTCGGCTTCAGCTGGCGTAGGAACGCCGCATCCTCGGCGAGCGGCTCGGCCAGCTTGGCCTTCCAGCCGCCCTCGGCGGCGGCGTTCGTCGCCGCGCGCTGGAGCGCGCCGGCAGCGCGCTCGACGAGGTCGTCGCCCTTGGTCACTTGCGGGTCGGGGGCGCTTCGCCCGTCGCGACCCGCCAGATCTGAGAGGCGGCGCGCCGCGCCACCATCGCCGCACCGGCGGCGAGGCCCGCGTAGAGGCCGGTCCAGAGAACTCGTCGCAGCATGGCTCGCGCACTCTAGCCGCCCGGGTGGCGACGCAAACCTCGAAGGGACGATCGCGGTCCCGACCGTCCGAGCGCCGCCGTCCGCAGGAGGCCAGGCTAGGGTCTCCGATTGCGATGCGACACGGCGTCAGCAAGCTCTCCCGCGAGGAGCGCCGGCGGCTGATCGCGAGCATCGTCGCGCGCCGCAGGGTCGGCACGCAGCACGAGCTGATCGCCGCTCTCGAGGCTGCCGGGTGCCGCTCGACGCAGGCCACCGTCTCGCGAGACGTTCGCGCGCTCGGCCTCGAGAAGGGCCGCGATGCGCTCGGCCGGCCGCGCTACGTCGCACCGCGCGAGCGTCGTGCCGATCCGGCAGAGGCGCTCGAGCGGATCCTCGCCGAGTTCGGTCGAGGCGCGACCGCCGCGCAGAACATCGTCGTCGTCAGGGCGGAGCTCGGCTCGGCGCCCGCGATCGCTCGGGCACTCGATCGCCTCGAGCATCCGCTGGTCGTCGGGACGCTCGCGGGGGACGACACCTGCCTCGTCGTCGCGAGGGACGCGGCGGGCGCCCGCGCGCTGGCGCGCGAGCTCTCGGACGCGCCCCGCTAGCGCTCCGGCTGGATGTCTGTCGTGTCGGGGCGGATCTCGGCGCTCGTCGGAGCGTCCGTCTGCTCGTCGAGACGCTCGAACGCCGCCTCGGTGAGATCGAGCTCGACCCGTCCTTCGGTGATCCGCGCCACCCGCTCGGACGGGACGAAGCGGGAGCCTCGCAGCAGGCCCGGCGAGACGGCGAGGCCGCTGAAGATGTCGCTCGACTTGTCGCCGACGACCTCGTGCACCTTGCCGAGATCGCTGCCGTCCGCGCCGGCTACGCGCCATCCGGATTCGATCAGGAGCCAGGAGACCGGGTCGGCCATCGACCCTAGACCGGCTTCCCGCCGACGTACCAGACCGGCCCCTGGGTCGAGACGAGCCGCGTGTCGGAGAGCGCGCGCAGGACGCGGACGCTGCCCCGGATCCCCTCCGCGTCGCAGCGCTCGAAGCCGCGGCGCACCATGCCGGGCGACGCGCCGTAGCCGTCGCTCTTCGCGCAACGGAAGCGGTAGCCGGCCGCGCTGCCGTAGCGCCCCGGGTTGAGCGGGGAGAGGAGGAGCGCCGCGCGCTCGAGGTAGTCCGTCGAGGCGAGCTCGAGCTCGGCGTGGATGTCGCTCCAGTCGGGTGGCAGCTGCGCCAGCTCGCGCTCCCAGGCCTCGGCGAGGCCGGCCGGCGGGGCGTCGCGTGCCCCGCGCGCGGTGCCGCCCGCCTGCTTCTGCACGGAGACGAGCTCGAGCCGTCCGCCGATCCCCTCGGCGTCGAGCCGTTCGAGCAGCTCGGAGAGCGATGCGCCCTCCCCCGGGGTGCCCGTGAACCGCACGCCGTCCGTCCCGATTCCCGGATCGAGCGCCGCCAGCAGCCCCGCCGCCCGGCTCAGCTGCCGGCGATCGGCGGGCGCCAGCAGGAGCCGGACGCTCTCCCAGCGCTCGGGCAGCGTCCGCGCGACGCTGTCCCACTGCTCGACGAGTGTCACGCGGCTGAGCATAAACTCAGGCCGATGGCGAAGGTCGAACGCGAGGGATCCGTCTCCGAGGGAGAGCTGCGTGAGTTCCTGCGCGAGATGCTCCTGATCCGGCGGTTCGAGGAGAAGGTCGAGGAGCGCTTTCGCGCGGGCGAGCTGCCGGGCTTCCTGCACGTCGCGATCGGACAGGAGGCGGTCGCCGTCGGCGTCTGCAGTGCCCTCGGCGAGGACGACGTCTTCGCCTCCACCCATCGCGCGCACGGGCACACGCTCGCGCGCGGCACGCATCCGAATCACGTGATGGCGGAGCTGTACGGCAAGCTCGAGGGCTGCTCGCGCGGCTACGGGGGCTCGATGCACCTCTACGACGTCGAGCGCGGCAACATGGGCGCGAACGCGGTCGTCGGCGGTGGGCTGCCGGCCGTCACGGGCGCTGCGCTGGCCTTCAAGCTGCGCGGCGAGGCGCGCGTGGCGCTCGCCTTCTTCGGCGACGGCGCGACGAACATCGGCACCTTCCACGAGGCGCTGAACCTCGCTCAGCTCTGGCGCGTCCCCGCCGTCTTCGTCTGCGAGAACAACGCGTGGGCCGAGTCGACCCCGGCCTCGCAGCACATGCCGATCACCGACATGTCCGACCGGGCGCTCGCCTTCGGCATGGAGGCGATCTCGGTCTACGGGCAGGACGTCGAGGAGGTGCGGGCCGCGACCGAGCGCGCGCTCCAGCATGCGCGCAGCGGCGAGGGTCCGGTCTTCATGGACGTCGAGACCTATCGCCTGACGGGACACTACGTCGGCGATCCGCAGGTCTACCGGCCGAAGGGCGAGCTCGACGAATTGCGCGAGACCCAGGATCCGATCGACCGGCTGCGCGAGCGGCTCGGCCTCGCCGACGAGGAGCTCGAGCGCATCGACCGAGAGGTGACGGAGATCGTCGAGGAGTCGGTCCGGTTCGCGAAGGCGGGCACGGATCCGGCACCCGAGGACGCCCTGAAGAACGTCTATGCCTGAGCTGTCCTACCGCGAGGCGGTCCGGGACGCGCTCTCGCGGGCGATGCGCGCCGACGAGGACGTCTTCGTGATGGGCGAGGACATCGCCGAGATGGGCGGCTCGATGGGCGTCACCCAGGGCATGCTCGCCGAGTTCGGCGCCGACCGCGTCCGCAACACGCCCATCTCCGAGATGGGCATCGTCGGCGCCGGCATCGGGGCCGCCATGCAGGGCATGCGCCCCGTCGTGGAGATCATGTACGAGGACTTCCTGACGCTCTCGCTGGAGCAGATCGTGAACCAGGCGGCGAAGCACCGCTACATGTCGGGCGGGCAGCTGAAGGTGCCGATCACGATCCGCACACAGGGCGGGGCGGGCTGGTCGCCTGGTGCCCAGCACGCGCAGCAGCTCGAGGCCTGGCTCGTGCACGTCCCCGGACTCAAGGTCGTCTTCGCCTCGACCCCCGCCGACGTGCGGGGCCTGCTCTGGAGCTCGATCTACGACGACAACCCCGTGATCTTCTTCGAGCACCGGACGCTCTACGGCCTCAAGGAGGAGGTGCCGGACGAGCTCGAGCCGATCCCGCTCGGGCAGGCGCGCGTCCACCGGGAGGGCACGGACGTGACGGTGGTCGCGACGGGCAGGCTCGTGCACGAGTCCCTCGCCGCCGCGCAGGAGGCCGAGACGCACGGCCTCTCCGTCGAGGTCGTCGACCCCCGGACACTGCAGCCGCTCGACGAGCGTGCCCTCGTCGAGTCGGTGCAGAAGACGAACCGTTGCGTCGTCGCGCACGAGGCGGTGACCCGGATGGGCTTCGGCGCCGAGGTCGCGGCGGTGGTCCAGTACGCGGCCTTCGACTGGCTCGACGCGCCGATCGAGCGTGTCGGCGCCCGCTTCACGCCCATCCCCTTCGCGCCGGTGATGGAGGAGTTCGTCGTCCCGCATGCGAACGACGTGCTCGCGGCGATCCTGCGGACGGTGGGCAAGGACGTCGATGGCGGTTGAGGTCAAGCTGCCCCGCCTCGGGCAGGGGATGGAGTCGGGCACGATCGTCAGGTGGCTCAAGGCGGAGGGGGAGGCCGTCGAGAAGGGCGAGCCGCTCTACGAGCTCGACACCGAGAAGGTGACGCAGGAGGTGGAGGCAGAGGCCTCCGGCGTCCTGCTCCAGATCGCGATCGAGTCGGGCGAGGTCGAGGTCGGCAGGACCGTCGCCGTGATCGGTGCCGAGGGCGAGGACGTCCCCGCCGGGGGCGGCGAGCCCACGC
>JACCZA010000265.1 GCA_013696185.1 Actinomycetota bacterium | reverse complement strand
CCCTCGCCCGCCGGTGCCGGCTCCGGTGGTGACTCCCGCGCCGCCGAGTGAGCTCCTGAGGGACTTGCCTGCCGACTCCATGACGTCGGGCGTGCAGCCGGGCTCGGAGCCCGTACCCACCGAGCTGCCGGAGCCCGAGCCCTCGCCGCTGCCGCAGCCACCGCCCCTTCCGCAGCCACCGCCCCTCCCCAGGCCACCGCCCCTCCCCGAGCCTCCTCCGGACCCGCTCGGGGCCGAGGCGAGCGAGGACATCTCCGTTCCGCCGCTCCCGTAGGCGAGAGGCGGTTTACCCCACACGGCAGGGGAGGTAGCCTCGCCTTCGACGAAAGGAGCTCGATGGGTGTGATGAACAGACGGAATGCCATGCTCGGCTGGTTCGCCTGGCGGATGGCGAAGCGCATGGTGAAGCAGCGCGCCAAAGCAGCCGTGCCGGCGATCGACACCGGCTCGAAGCGGCCGAACAGGTCGGCGATCGTCGCGCTGCTCGCGCTCGCCGGCGGCGTGCTCTGGTTCCTGAGCAAGCGACGGGACGAGGACGACGGCGAGCTCCCCGCGTGAGGTGAGCGGGACGGGCGACTTCCGGCCGAGCCTCGTCCGCCCCGCACTCGATGGGCTCGCTGCCTACGAGCCGGGGAGGCCGATCGAGGACGTCCAGCGCGAGCTGGGCCTCGAGCGTGTGGTCAAGCTGGCCTCGAACGAGGGGCCGTTCGGGCCCTTCCCGCAGGCACTCGAGGCGCTCGCGCGGGCAGCGCCCGAGCTGAATCGCTATCCGGACGGCGGCGCGTACCGGCTGCGCGCGGCGCTCGCCGAGCGGCACGGAGTGCCCCCTGCGCAGGTGGCGCTCGGCGCGGGCGCCGACGGGGTGATCGGCTCGCTCTGCCAGGCGACGCTCGACCCGGGCGACGAGGTCGTCTGCGGCTGGCCGTCGTTTCCGAGCTACGTGATCGACCCGCGCAAGCTCGGCGCGACGGTGCGCACCGTGCCGCTGCGCGAGGGCCGCTACGACCTCGAGGCCATGCTCGAGGCGATCACGGCCAGGACGAAGCTCGCCTTCGTCTCCTACCCGAACAACCCGACCGGCACGATCACCTCGCGCGGCGAGCTGGACGCCTACTTCGCGCGTGTCCCCGAGCGCGTGCTGACCGTGCTCGACCAGGCCTACTTCGAGTACCTCGACGATCCGGAGTACGTGGACGGGATCGAGGCCTACGTGCGGGAGGGACGGCAGGTGATGGTGCTCCGGACCTTCTCCAAGATCTACGGCCTCGCGGGCCTGCGGATCGGCTACGGGGTCGGACCCGAGGAGATCGTCTCGGCGATCCTGATCGTCCGCCGCGCGTTCGACCTCAACCATGCGGGCCAGGTCGCTGCGCTCGCGAGCCTCGACGATCCGGCCGAGGTCGAGCGGCGACGACGGCTGAACGCGACCGAGCGGGGGACGATCGAGAGCGCGCTTCGCGCTGCCGGCTTCGACGTCGCTGGCCCCGCGGTGGCGAACTTCGTCTACGCCGGCACCGGGGAGGACTCGACACCGCTGTTCGAGGCGCTCCTGCGGCTCGGCGTGATCGTGCGCCCGCTGCACGGCTTCGGCGCGCCGGAGGCGATCCGCGTGACCGTCGGCGCGCCCGCGGAGAACGCGATCTTCGCCGAGGCGCTGGCAGCCGTCTGCGCCACGAGCGAGGCCCCCGCACAGTGATGGAGCGGGCGGAGCGAGGGGTTTGCCGTCAGTCTGGTTTACGGGGTAGACCCTCACCCCGCCCGATCGATTTCTTCGCTCCCCTCCGTCAAGTCCCTCCCGCGTGATCGGGCGCCAGCTCGACGTGCTCCGCCGCGCGCCCGGCTTCCGCCGGCTCTTCCTGGCCACGCTCGGCTCGGGGCTCGGCACCGGCATGGCGGTGATCGCGCTGACCGTCGACGTCTTCGACCGCACGGGCTCGGGCACCTGGGTCGCGGCGCTCCTCGTCGCCGACTTCCTACCGATGCTCGTGATCGGGCTGCTGCTCGGCCCGCTCGTCGACCGCTTCTCGCGCCGGCGGGTGCTCGTCGTCTCGGATCTGATCCGCTTCGCGGTCTTCTGCGTGCTTCCCTTCGCGGGGAGCCCCGCCGCGATCGTCGGGCTGGCGGCGGTGATCGGGTTCGCGACCGGCTTCTTCCGCCCGTCGGTCTACGCGGGCATGCCGAACCTCGTCGCCGAGCGGGATCTCTCGCATGCGAACTCGCTCTTCCAGAGCATCGAGAACGTGACGTTCATGGTCGGTCCGTTGATCGGCGGCGTGCTCCTCGCGGTCTCGGGCACGGGGCTCGTGTACGGCCTGAACGCGGCGACCTTCCTGCTCTCGGCCGGGCTGATCGTGGGGATCTCCGACGCATCGCTGCAGGCGGGGGCGGCGGAGAGCAAGGGCCACTGGCACGACCTCGCGGCCGGCTTCCGTCTCGTCCTGCGCTCCCGTCCGCTCACGACCGTGCTCGTCGTCTGGACGATCGTGATGCTGGCGAATGCCCAGGTGAACGTCTCGGAGGTTGCGCTCGCGAAGGTCTCCTTCGGTGCGGGGAACCTCGGCTTCGGCGTGCTCGCGGCCTGCGCGGGGCTCGGCCTCATGCTGGGCAGCGTGAGCGCCGGGAGCGTGCTCGAGCAGCGCCCCGTCTCGATGGTCTACGGCGGATCGATCGGGCTGATGGCGTTCGGCTTCGGCGCCGCGGCCCTGTCGCCCAGCATCTGGATCGCGGCGGTGAGCGTCGTCGTCTCCGGCTTCGGCAACGGCGTCGCCAGCGTGTGCAACCCCCTGTTCGTGCAGCGCGGCGCGCCCGACCACCTGCGCGGACGCGCGTTCACCGTCGTGATGAGCGTGAACTTCGCCATGCTCGGCGTCGGTATGGCGCTCGCGGGCCCGTTCACCGACTGGGCGGGGGCGCGGTGGGTGTGGGGCGCGGCCGCGCTCGTCTACGTCGGGGCCTCCGTCGTGGCCCTGCTCATGGCCCGAGGGACGGCGTGGGCGACCGAGGAGGCGCAGGCGCCCCCCGTACCGGCACCCGTGGTCGAGCCGCGAGAGACGGTGGGCTTCGGCGCGACCCGCTACCTCGGCAAGAGCTCGTAGGGCCCTCCGGCGCGACCGGTCCCCCCACGACCTCGCGTACCGGCGAGCAGTCCAAGGGGATCGCGGGGCGGAGCACTAGAGTCCCGCTCGTGGCCCGGCGGCGAGAGTGGACGCAGGAGACGCTCGTCGCCGGGGTGCGGGCGGGGAACAAGCTCGCGCTCGCGCGGGCGATCACCTTCGTCGAGAACGGCGATCCGCTCGCGCTCGCGCTCGTGCGGGATCTCTTCCCGCACACGGGGAGAGCGTTTGCGCTCGGCATCACGGGCCCGCCGGGCGTGGGGAAGTCGACGCTGATCAGCGCGCTCGTCCGCCACGTCCGGGCACGGGGGGAGACCGTCGGCGTGATCTCGGTCGATCCGTCGAGCCCGTTCTCCCAGGGGGCGCTCCTCGGCGACCGGATCCGCCTGGCCGACCACTTCCTCGACGAGGGCGTCTTCATCCGCTCGATGGGCACGCGCGGACACCTCGGCGGGCTCGCCGAGGCGACGCTGCAGGCGATGCTCGTGCTCGACGCGGCGGGCAAGGACCTGCTCTTCCTCGAGACGGTCGGCACGGGGCAGAGCGAGGTGGAGGTGGGCGGGATCGCCGACACGGTCCTGCTCGTGCTGATGCCGGGCTCCGGGGACTCCGTGCAGGCGCTGAAGGCGGGCATCATGGAGATTCCGGACGTGATCGCCGTCAACAAGATGGATCACCCGGCGGCGAAGACGCTCCTGAACGAGGTGCGCTCGATCCTCTCCCTCGACCGCGAGCGGGAGTGGCGTCCGCCGATCGTTCTCACCGAGGCGCTCCGCGAGGAGAACATCGCCGAGCTATGGGAGGCGGTCGAGCGGCATCGCGCCTTCCTGGGCGAGGAGGGCAGGCTCGAGAGCCGTCGGCGCACGAAGCTCGCCGGAGAGGTCTTCGCCGTCGCGTCGAGCCGCGCGAAGCAGCACCTGGAGCGTGCGGTCAGCGGCGACCCCGAGCTCCGCCGGCTGCTGGACGAGGTGCACGAGCGCCGGCTCGATCCGCTCTCGGCAGTCCGCGCGATCATGGAGAGGGTCTTCAAGCTTGAAGACGAGAAGCGCGCCGACGCTGCCTGACATCGAAGCCGCCCGCGGGCGGATCGAGGGGCTCGCGCGGGTCACGCCTGTCTACCCCTCCGAGACGTTCTCGCGACTCGCCGGGCGGGAGGTGCACCTGAAGGCGGAGACCCTCCAGCGCACCGGTTCCTTCAAGATCCGGGGCGCCGTCAACCGGATCCTGACGCTGACCGAGGCCGAGCGCGAGGCGGGGGTCGTCGCGGCGAGTGCCGGGAACCACGGTCAGGCCGTCGCCTGGGCCGCGCGGGAGATCGGCGTGCCGGCGCAGATCTTCATGCCGCTGGACGCCCCGCTCGCGAAGCTCGACGCGACGCGGAACTACGGTGCACGGGTCGAGCTGACCGGCGAGTTCTTCGACGACGCGCTCGCGGCCGCGCTCGAGGTTGCGGACGCGACCGGGGCGACCTTCGTTCACGCCTTCGAGGATCCCGAGGTGATCGCCGGGCAGGGAACGATCGGCTTCGAGCTGGCCGAGCAGATTCCCGGGGTGGAGACGGTCGTGATTCCGATCGGCGGCGGCGGCCTCGCGGCGGGGATCGCCATCGCCCTGCACGCACTGCGACCGCGCGTGCGCCTCGTCGGCGTCCAGGCCGCGGCCTGCTCCCCTCTCACGGGCGAGAAAGACCACGGCTACACGATCGCCGACGGCATCGCCGTGAAGTCGCCCGGCGAGCTGACGTCGAGCATCCTGGAGGAGCGGCTCGAGGCGGTCGTGAGCGTCACGGACGAGGAGATCAGTCAGGCGATCGTGCTCCTGCTGGAGCGCGCGAAGCTGGTCGTGGAGGGAGCGGGAGCCGCGGGGCTCGCCGCCGTTCTCGCCGGCAAGGTGACAGGTGGGGGCCCGGTCGGGGTCGTGTTGAGCGGCGGCAACATCGACCCGTCGCTGCTGATCACCGTGATGCGGCACGGGCTCTCCCTGGCGGGGCGCTACCTGGTCGTCCGCACGCGGGTCTCCGATCGCCCCGGCGAGCTGATCAAGCTGCTCGACCTCGTCGCGCGCGAGCGCGTGAACGTCGTCTCCGTGGAGCACCATCGAGAGGGGATGGCGATCTCCGTCACCGATACCGAGGTCGAGCTCACGCTGGCGACGAGAGACGAGGAGCACTGCGCGGCGCTCGTCGAGGCCATGGGCCGCTGGGGCTACGACGTCGAGCGGCTGCGCTAACGCGCTCCGCTCGCCCGTGAACGCTTTGCGTTCACGGGCGGTGACGTCACGGACTCCAACATCTGGGTGGGCTCCCGGGCGAGCAAGTCGCCCTTCGCCCTAGAAGCACACCTGCGCTGAGCTCGAAACTGTCTCCCTTCGAACAGCGTCCCCTGAGGGGCGAGCGTCTTTTCGTCTTTCCGTGTCCGAGCAACGCGAGGAGTCGTGGGCCGGAGGGCGATTCACTCGCCCGGGAGGCCAGTCAGTCGTCCGAGCAGCGTGCTCTGTCAGGG
>JACCZA010000241.1 GCA_013696185.1 Actinomycetota bacterium | reverse complement strand
GCCCAGACGGCCCGCTGACCGGCCGCCCCTACCCCTCCGCCAGCAGCCCCCGCAGGGCCGCGAGTCCCCTGCGCCGGTCGGCGGGCGCTCCGAGCTTGCCGCTCGCCTCGAGGAGGTCGCGGACGAGGCCGGCGAGCGCGAGCGGGTTGAACGGCTTCGTGACGTAGTCGACGCCGGCGAGGTCGAGCGCCCGGACGCGGTCGCGGATCTCCACTCTTGCGGTCAGGAAGAGGATCGGCACGGCGCTCGTGCGTGGATCGTCCGCGAGCCGCTCGGCGACGCTCCACCCGTCGAGGCCGGGCATCATCACGTCGAGGACGATCGCGTCGAAGGACTCCGTCCGCGCGAGCTCGAGCCCCAGCTCGCCACCGGAGGCCTCCTCGACCTCCATCCCCTCCGCCTCGAGGTTGACGCGGCAGAGCAGGCGAATCGGCGCCTCGTCGTCGATGACGAGGACCCGTGTCATGAGCGGGACCGAGCCACCGCTCCGGCGTACCCCGTCCGGCCCGACTTGGAACTCGCTTCAGGCCCGCGGGAGCCGTAGCGTGAAGCTCGCGCCCTCGCCCTCGACCGAGGCGACGGAGATCCGGCCGCCCATCGCCTCGACGAGCCCCTGCGCGATGAACAGCCCGAGCCCCGTCCCCTCGACCGAGCGCCCGCCGCGCTCGTGGCGATAGAACTTGCCGAAGATCCGCGCCAGCTCGCCGGACGGGATCCCGATGCCCTCGTCGGTCACGCGCAGCTCCACAGCGTCGTCGCCGGCCTCGCGCGCGGTCACGGTCACCGTGCCCCCTTCCGGCGAGAACTTGACCGCGTTGTCGAGGAGGTTCGCGAGCACCTGGCGCAGCTTCTCCGCGTCGGTCGAGGCGGTCACGGGCTCGACGGGCAGGTCGACGACGAGGCGGTGGCCGTTCGACTCGACGCTCGCGACGGCCTCGGAGACGAGGGGACGCACGTCCGTCGGTGCGACCGCGACCTGCAGGTCGCCCGCGTCGAGGCGCGCGACGCTCAGCAGGCGATCGACGATCTTCGTCAACCGCGCCGACTCCGAGGCGATGTAGCCGAGGAACACGCGGCGCTCGACCTCCCCGAAGAGGACGTCGTTGCGCAGCAGCGTCTCGGCAAAGCCGTAGACCGAGGTGAGAGGCCTGCGCAGCTCCTGGGAGACCGCCGAGACGAAATCCGACTTCATCTGCTCGACCGAGCGGTCGGCCGAGATGTCCCTGAACGCGTAGACGCGGCCGGCGACCGCGCCGCTCGGGTCGTGCATGACCGCTTCCGTGAGGGAGAGCCAGAGCTCGCCGCCCGAGCGCGGGATCGAGAGCAGCCGGTTGCCCTCCGGCGCACCCTCGCCCGACTCGAGGTCGCGGCCCAGGAGCTGCAGCGGCGTGCGGCCCACGGCCTCGCGTGCCGCCACCCCGGTGATCTGCTCGGCCGCCTGGTTCCAGAGGACGACAGCACCCTGCCGATCGACAGCCACGATCCCGTCGGCGATGCTCGAGAGGATCGCCACGCTCCGCTCCCGCTCGAGCAAGACCCGTTGATAGAGCTCGGCGTTCGACAGCACCGCCGACGCGTTCGCGGCGAGGGCGAGCAGAGCCTCGATCTCCTCGTTGCGCCAGACGCGCGGCCGACGCGCGTAGACGGCCAGAACGCCGTGGAGCGCGCCCTCGGGCGCCGCGAGCGGCACGCCGAGGTACGCGCGGTAGCCCCGGCCGAGGATCGGATCGGCCGCGACGAGCCGCTCGTCGGTGGCGGCGTCGGAGAGCGCCACCCGCGCGCCCGACTGCACCACGTCGCCGGAGAGCCAGGAGGACACGGGCGAACGCGTGCCGACGAGGCCTTCGAGCCCTTCGCCGGTCGCCGCCGCCACGACGAGCTCCTCGCCGTCGGTGGTGCGGATCGCGCAGGCCTCGACGCCGACGAGCTGCGGCGCATCGCGCACGACCTCCTGCAGCACGGCGGCGGGATCGAGCTCGTTCGCGAGCAGGCTGCCCGTGCGCGCCAGTTGCTGGGCGAGCGAGCGCGCCGCACGCTCCTCCTCGTAGACCGCGCTTCGCTCGAGCGCACCGTGCGCCGCGCCGGCGAGGTGCCTGGCGAGCTCGAGGTCGTCGTCGGTGAAGCGTCGCTCCTCGCGAAAGTAGACGATCGCCAGCCCGGGGCCCTCGGCTCCACGCGGACCGGCCACGGGAATCGCGAGCAGCGACGTGTAGCCGCTCTCCACCGCCAGCCGGCGCCAGGCCGGGTCGAAGCGATCGTCCTCCGTCACGTCCGTCGCGACGAGCATGCGGCGATCGGCCGCGACGGCCGCAAGCGTGCCGCCACCGTCGAACCCCTCCCGCAACGCGAGGGCGAGCGGCTCGGGCAGCGCCTGGGAGCTCGCCAGGTAGAGGTTGTCCGCACGGCGCATCAGCACGCAGGCGAAGTCGCCGTCCAGGACCTCTCCGGCCGCCTCGGCGACCGCGTCGAGCGTGCCCACGAACGAGACGGGACGCCCGAGGACGGACGCGATCCGGTAGAAGCCGCGCTGGCTCCGTGCCTGACGCACCCGCTCCTCGAAGACCTCGGCGTTGCGAAGCGCGAGCGAGGCGAGCGTGCCGAAGGTGCCGAGCAGCTCGAGGTCGGCGGCCCGGAAGCGCCCGGCCACCCGGACCCACACGCTCAGCACTCCTCGTGCCTCCCCGAGCGACCAGATCGGCGCCACCATCACCTCCTCGAACCGGCGCGGGATGGCACGCGGCTCGGCTTGCCCCGGCCGGGGCAGCTCTCGCCGCAGCACCGGGCGCCGCGCCTCGAGCGCCTCGGCGAAAGCCCCGCTCGGCTCGAGCTCGCGCCCGACCTCCTCCGCAGGCAAGCCGTTGACGGCGCGGCAGCGCAGGATCGGCGGATCGCCTTCGAGGATCCAGCAGTCGGCCGCATCGGCGCCGAGCAACCCGACCACGACGTCCACCAGGCGCTCGAGCACGGTCTCCAGCTCGAGCTCGCTCGTCACGGTCTGGGCTGCGGTGACGAGTGCGCTCTGCTGGCGCAGCCGCCGCTCGTTCGCCTCCAGGAGCCTCGCCGTCTGGAGGGCCAGGCCGAGCTCCCGGCCCACCGCCTCGGCGAGCCTCGTGTCGAGCGGCGACCAGCGGCCGCGCTCGCCGCGGTGAAAGCCGAGCACGCCGATCACGTCGTCCCGCGCGAGGATCGGCGTGGCGAGCGCCGAGCGCGCCTCGAGCCGCTCGAGCAGCTCGCGCGTGGCAGCGTTGAGTGCGGCTGCGGGCACATCGTCGAGCTCCGCCGTGCGCCGCTGCCGCACGGCGAGGGCAGCTTCGGGGAGCTGAGCGGCCCGCTCGCCGAGCGCCTGTGCTCCCGCCTCCGTCCAGTCGGCACCCATCGCGATCGCGCCGTCCTCGTCCAGGCGGAGGTAGGCGCGGGTCGCCCCGAGTGCGCGCCCGGCCTCCTCGACGGCCAGGCGGATCGCGTCGCCGGGGTCAGCCTGGCCGCGGAGCCGCTGCGAGATCTCGGCGACCAGCCGCTCCCGCTCGAGCGCGGCGG
>JACCZA010000225.1 GCA_013696185.1 Actinomycetota bacterium | reverse complement strand
CACCTCGGACGCGCGCTCTCGGAGGCGCCCGAGCTCGAGCCGTCGATCCGCAGGATGCAGGGACTGCTCGAGGCGAACGAGCTCGGCCCGGCACGTTCCGAGTTGTCCTCGCTGGAGGCCGCGGTCGCGCGCGCGGAGCTCTCCGAGCCCGCCGCCCGTGGGGCGGAGCGCGGGCTGACGGAGCTCGGCGACGCGCTCGGTCCCGACGCCTACTGGCGCGGGCGCGCCTGGCGAAAGATCGCGGTGATCGCGGCGGGGCCGCTGACGAACCTCCTGTTCGCCTTCGCCGCACTCGCCGCCGTCTTCATGCTGGGCGTCCCGGTCGACACGACCCGGGCGGTGGAGAGCGTGCTCGCGGGCTCTCCCGCCCACGCCATCGGCCTGCGGGCGGGGGACGAGATCGTCGCCCTGAACGGCGTCGCGGTCGCTCCCGATCACATCTCGGAGACGATCCGGGCGAGCCGCGGCAGGCAGCTCCGGCTGACCGTCCTGCGCGACGGCCGGCGCGTCGCCCTTCGCCCCGCCCGTGCCGTACGTCGCGACGGCGCCCTGCGCCTCGGCTTCGCGCTCGCGGCGAAGGATCGAAGCTACGGCTTCGTCGAGTCGCTCGGCCTCGCCTCGGACCAGGTGTGGGAGGTGACGAAAGGCATCGGCTCCTCGCTCGCCGGTCTCGTCTCGGGTGAGAACCGCAAGGACGTCGCGAGCGCCGTCGGCATCGTCCAGGGCTCGAGCCAGGCCGTCGAGGCCGGCTTCACCGCGTACCTGAGCGTGCTCGCGCTGATCAGCCTCTCGCTCGCGCTGCTGAACCTGCTGCCGCTCCTGCCGCTCGACGGCGGCCACATCGTCTTCTCGCTGATCGAGGGTCTGCGCGGGCGGGGCCTCGGTCGCGAGGTGTACGAGCGGGTCTCGATCGTCGGGCTCGCGCTCGTGCTCTTTCTGTTCGCGATCGGCCTCTCGAACGACATCGGGCGGCTCTCGGGCGGGTAGAACGCGGGGCGAAACCAGCGGTTTCCCTGCGCGAGCCCCCTCCCTGAACACGCGCCCTGATCCCCCGGCCACGGCTCCTCTCGCTGGTCGGCCCCCGCCGCCCCGCCTCTACACTGAGAGCGATGGCGGTCACGCGACAGATCAGGGTCGGCGGGGTGGCGATCGGGGGCGGCGCGCCGGTCGTCGTGCAGTCGATGACGCTCACGCCGACCCACGACGTCGAGGCGACGACCGCGCAGATCGCGGCCCTCGCCTCGGCCGGCTGCGAGGTCGTCCGCTGCGCAGTGCCGAAGAGCGAGGACGCCGAGGCGCTGGAGCGGATCGTGCGTCTCTCGCCGATTCCCGTGATCGCGGACATCCACTTCAACGCGAGCCTGGCACTGAAGGCGATCGACGCGGGCGTCGCCGCCGTGCGTATCAACCCGGGCAACATCGGCGGCCCCGACCGGGTCGAGCAGGTCGTGCGCCGGGCTCGGGCGGCGGGCATCCCGCTGCGGATCGGCGCGAACTCGGGCTCGCTGCCGAAGCACCTCCACGCTCTCGCCCAGGAGGATCAGGCGGAGGCCCTCGTCGCGGCAGCGCTCGAGGAGGTGGAGCTGCTCGAGCGGCTCGACTTCCGCGACTTCAAGATCTCGGTCAAGTCGACCTCGGTGCCGACGATGATCCGCGCCTACCGCATGCTCGCCGCGAAGGTGCCGTACCCGCTCCACCTCGGCGTGACCGAGGCGGGCACGCCTTTCGCCGGCTCGATCAAGAGCGCCGTCGGCATCGGTGCGCTCCTCGCCGACGGGATCGGCGACACCCTGCGCGTCTCGCTCACCGCCGACCCGGTGAAGGAGGTGGAGGTCGCCTGGGAGATCCTGAAGGCGCTCGGCCTGCGCGAGCGCGGCCCGGTGATGATCTCGTGCCCCTCCTGCGGGCGCGACAACGTGGGCGTCGAGCGGCTCGCGGTCAAGGTCGAGGAGCGGCTGCGCACGTACCCGCAGGCGTTCGAGGTCGCGGTCATGGGCTGCGCCGTGAACGGGCCGGGAGAGGCGGGTGACGCCGACTTCGGGATCGCGGGCGGGCGCGACGTCGGCTTCGTCTACGCCCACGGCCGGGTGCTGAAGAAGGTCTCCTCCGACATCCTGATCGACGAGCTCTTCCACGAGGTCGACCGCTGGATCGAGGGCGGTATGCGCCGTCCAAGACGCCTGCGCATGGCGAAGCCGGCCGCCCTGGCGATGGCCGAGGCCTCGCTGATTCCGCTCGACTAGGGTTTCAGGCGTGGCAACGCGCGCGTCCCAGCTCTTCCTGCCGACCCTGCGCGATGCCCCGGCCGACGCCGAGGCGGTCAGCCACAGGCTGCTCGTCCGCGGCGGCTTCGTCCGTCAGGTGGGCGCCGGGCTCTGGACGTTCCTCCCGCTCGGGTGGCGCGTGCACCAGAGGATCGTCGGGATCATCCGCGAGGAGATCGACGCGATCGGCGGCCAGGAGATGCTCTGCCCGGTCCTGACGCCGGCGGAGCTCTGGGAGCGGAGCGGGCGCAGCCGCTACCCGGAGGTCTTCAAGCTGCGCGACCGCAACGACAGGCAGTTCGTCCTGCCGATGTCGCACGAGGAGACGTTCACGTTCCACGCGGCCGAGCTGCAGTCCTACCGCCAGCTGCCGCAGGTCTGGTACCACTTCGGCACGAAGGATCGCGACGAGCCGCGCCCCCGCGGTGGGTTGCTCCGCGTCCGCGAGTTCATCATGAAGGACTCCTACTCGTTCGACCGGGACGAGGCCGGTCTGGACGAGAGCTTCGCGCGCCACGCCGCCGCCTACCGGCGCATCTTCGATCGCTGCGGGCTCACCTACTACGAGGTCGAGGCCGAGCCCGGGATGATGGGGGGGAGCGAGAGCCGGGACTTCCTCGCGCCTGCGGGCTCGGGCGAGAACGAGCTCGCACTCTGCGAGAACGGCGACTTCGGCGCCGATACGGAGGTGGCGCGTGCGGTGCCGACCCGGCCCGACTTCCCGCCTGCGCTCGACGCACCTGAGGAGATCGAGACTCCGGGCATCACCACGATCGAGGCACTCGCGCGCTTCCTCGGGATCGACGCCCGCGCGACCTCGAAGGCGATGCCGGTGGTGAAGGCCGACGGCACGCTCGTGCTCGGACTCGTCCGCGGCGACGACCGGCTGCACGACGTCAAGCTCGAGGCTGCCCTCGGCAGCGCTTTCCGTCCCGCCGAGGAGGAGGAGATTCGCAGAGCGCTCGGCGCGGGGGGCGGATCGCTCGGTCCGGTCGGGGCGACGGTGGAGGTTCTGGCCGACGAGGCGCTGCGCGAGGGGCAGTTCGTGGCCGGAGCGAACCGCGACGGCGTGCACCTGCGCGGCGTGCAGGCCGGGCGCGACTACGCGGCGCGCTTCGCGGACATTCGGCAGGTGAGGGAGGGCGACCGCTGCCCCGCCTGCGGCGGTCGGCTCTCGCTGCAGCCGGCGATCGAGCTGGGACACATCTTCAAGCTGGGCACGCGGTACTCCGAGCCCTTCGGCGCCACGTTCCTCGACGAGACGGGAATCGAGCGGCCGCTCGTGATGGGGTGCTACGGCATCGGGCCTGGGCGCACGATGGCCGCCGTGATCGAGCAGCACCACGACGACCGCGGCATCGTATGGCCCGACGCTGTCGCCCCGTACGCAGCCCACGTGGTCGCGCTGCCGGGGGTCGAGGAGCAGGCCGAGGCTGCCGCGCAGGCGCTCGAGCAGAGCCTCGGCCGGGGCGCGGTGCTGCTCGACGACCGCGATGCGCGAGCGGGGGAGAAGTTCGCCGACGCCGATTTGATCGGCTGCCCGATCCGCGTGACCGTCGGCCGCAAGACGCTCGAGGACGGCAGGGTGGATGTCCGGCGCCGCGTGAGCGGCGAGGAGGAGCGGCTGCCGATCTCCGACCTCGAGACACTGCGCTGATGCCGAGGCGGCGGCGCTTCAGCGAGGACGGCTTCGGGATCACGCTCGAGCGCCTGATGACCGAGACGAAGGTCACCTACCGCGGCCTCGGCGAGCGCACGGAGCTCTCCGCCGGCTACCTGAACCACCTCGTCCACGGCAACCGGCCGGTGCCCTCGAACGATGTGGTGCAGACGCTCGCGCGCGCGCTCGGCGTCGAGCCCGAGCACTTCCGCGAGTACCGCCTGCGGGTGATCACGGAACGACTCGAGGCGATGCCCGAGCTGATCGACCGCCTCTACCGCCGCCTCGCCGAGCCGGGAAGCGGCGAGGGGCACGACGAGGGCGAGCGGGCCGCGCGGTAAGGTGGAGCGCAGACGGGGCGTGGCGCAGCCTGGTTAGCGCGCTAGTCTGGGGGACTAGAGGTCCCGAGTTCGAATCTCGGCGCCCCGATTCAACGAAAGCCCTGCTCAGGCGGGGCTTTCGTCTCCCGCTCCGGTGGGCGACTCCTCAGACGGTGACGACGAGCTTTCCTTGTGCGTGCCCTTCGCCCATGTGCCGGAGAGCATCCGCAATCTCGCTCAACTCGTAGCGCCGCTGGACGGCGGGCCTCACCTTCTCGGCTTCGAGCAGATCCCGCAGCACGTCCAGGTCCGCCTTGTTGGGGCTCGCCACAAAGAGACGGCCGTTTGGGCTGCGCTGGACCTGGTTGATGAGAGCCGGATCGCGTCGCTGACGATGCGTGAGCTGGCCCAGAGGCTCGGCGTCGAGGCGATGTCGCTCTACAACCACGTCGACGACAAAGCCGACATCGTCGAAGGGATTGTCGACTTCGTCGTGGACCTGCTCCAGTTGCCTGCGAGCACCGCCGACTGGGCGACGGCGATCCGGACCTGCGCGCTTTCGGCCCATGACGCGTTCATGCGCCACCCGTGGGCGTGCACTCTCGTGCTGTCTCCGGGACGGATCCCGACCGCGCCCAACGCGCGCTTCCGCTACATGGAGTGGCTGCTCGAGCTCCTCGTGGGGCCGGCTTCTCGTCCGAGCTGACCTATCACGCTTACCACGCCATCGACGGCCACATCCTGGGGTTCACGATGTGGGAGCTCGGCCATTCGGTGCCCGCCACCGAGGACGTCGACAACCTCGCCGACATCGTCGTCCGAGCGCTGCCCGCGGAGGAGTTCCCCTATCTCCTCGAGCACATCCAGCAGCACCTCACGGGGTTCGGCCACGGCGGGGCGAGCGAGTTCGAGTACGGCCTCGACCTGATCCTCGACGGCCTGCAGACGCTCAAGGATGCGCCTCGCGAAGACGCACCGCCGGTCCGGGCTGGCCGTGGGCGCGAAAGCAGCTAGCCCCTGCACACTGCCCAACGGCGACCGGCCATTCTCGGCGCCGCGACTCATGAGACTCCGTTCGCGCGGGTTCGCTCGCCCTCCGGAAATCCTTACACGCGAGATGCCCCGGACGGCCTCGACGGGCCGGCCACCGTGGTAGGCTCGCGGTGTCAGGGTCCGAGTCCGAGGGGGAGGCCGAAGGTGGCCTGGCAGCAGAGAGGTTCAACGCGTAGCGGCGACGCTTCACGCGGCCGTCGGGGTGCTTCCCGGGCGGCTGTGAGCCATGCCGTGCCCACGCTCCGCTTGGGGGCTGTCGTCACCGCAATGGGCGTGCTGGCCACCTTCGGTTGGCACGCGCAGCCTGCGCTCGCGGACGATCCGCCGCCTGCGACGACCACGACGCCGGCGCCCGCTCCCCCTCCGACCGCCACGACACCCGCCCCGCGGCCGGATCCCGCGCCGGTCGTCGTCGCGACGCCGAAGCGTCCTCCGACACCGCGTCCAGCCCCTCCGGCCGTGTCGAAGCCGGCTCCGGCGAAGCCTGCTCCGGCCCGCACGTACACGCCTCCCGCTCGCACCTACACGCCTCCCGCTCGCACCTACACGCCGCCTGCGCCCGTGAGCACGCCGCCGGCCTCGGTCGCGCCGGCTGTACCGGTCGGACCGTCCGCCGCCGAGCTCGCAGCCCAGGCCCGAGCGGCTGAGGTTGCCCGCGCCGCCGCCAGGGCACGAGCCGTTGCGCGCGCGCGGGCGGAGCGACTCCGTCGCATCGCGGCTGCCCACGCA
>JACCZA010000222.1 GCA_013696185.1 Actinomycetota bacterium | reverse complement strand
GCACGTCGCGCTGGGGGGCGACGCCGCGCTGGGGCCAAGAAGCCGCGCCGTCAGGCGCCGACGGCGCGGCGCTCGACGACCGGGCTGTCGCGCAGCGCCGTGGTACAGCCGCCGAGCGTGATCAGGTCGCCGTCGGCGTGGAAGGCGCGCAGCGCATGCCGCGTCACGAGCGGCCGTGGCCCGTCGCGCCACCTGCCCGTCGCCGCGTCGTAGATCTGGTAGGTCGCCTCCCAGACCGCGTGGATCTCGTCGCCCACGACCGCGGCGCCGAGGAGCTCCATCGGCCGCGGCAGCGCCGGCCCGCGCCGCCAGCGGTCGCGGCGAGGGTCGTAGATCCAGACCTCCCGCAAGACGTCCTCCCCGCGCCGGCCGCCGATCAGCCAGAGCTCCCCTCGAAACGCCACGACGCCGAAGGCGTGGCTCGGCCGCGGCACGTCGGCGACGCGGAACCAGGGACGGTTGCTCCCCGCCTCGTTGACGAAGACCTCGTCGTGCTCCTCGCCCCCGTCGAACCCGCCGAGCACGTAGATCCTGCCGCCGAGCGCGACCGCTGCATGGTTGAAGCGCGGCACCGGGAGAGAGCGATAGCCGGACCAGCGCCGGCCATTCCAGGTGTAGACGGCGCGCGTGTTGCCGGACGCGGTGGTGCCTCCGACGACGTAGACGCGCCCACCCGCCGCGACGCCTGCCGCCGCGCGCGTCGCCACCGGGAGCTGCGGCAGCGTCGCCCATTCGTCCCGCGCAGGGTCGTAGCGCGTGAAGGTCGGCAGCGGCCGCCCCGTCTCCCCCACCATGCCGCCGACCGTGTAGATCAGGCCGCCCGCCTCCGCCGCTGCGATGTAGCTCCGTCGCTGCGGCATCGATCGAGCCTGCGTCCAGCCGGCGGATGCCGTCTCCGTCCCCCCACCGCTCCAGCCGATCAGCGCGCCGAGGATCCCGGCAGCCGCGAGCGTCAGCCAGGCGCCGAGCGCCCTACGTCGCAACCGTGTCGGCCAGCGCGTGCTGCAGCCGGCGCCGCTCGGCCTTGCGCTCCTTCATCCGTCGCGGATCCGGCACCGGGACCGCCGAGAGCAGCGCCTTCGTGTAGTCGTCCTGCGGCTGCGTGTAGACCTCCTCGGCAGGACCGAGCTCGACGAGCTTGCCCCTGTTCATCACGGCGATCCGGTCGCTCATCGCCCGCACGACCGCAAGATCGTGGGCGATGAAGAGGTACGTGAGCCCGAAGTCGCGCTGGAGATCCTTCAGCAGGTTGAGGATCTGCGCCTGGATCGAGACGTCGAGCGCCGACACGGGCTCGTCGCAGACGATCAGCTTCGGGTTGAGCGCGAGCGCGCGGGCGATGCCGATGCGCTGGCGCTGACCGCCGGAGAACTCGTGCGGATAGCGGTTCGTGAAGCTCGGGTTGAAGCCGACCACGTCGAGCAGCTGACGGACGCTCTCGCGCCGGCTTCGGCGGCTACCCAGCCCGTGGACGACGAGCGGCTCGCCCACGATGTCGCCGACGGTCATGCGCGGGTCGAGCGACGCGTACGGATCTTGGAAGACGATCTGCAGCTCGCGCCGCATCTTCCGCATCTGCTCGCGGTCGAGCCCGGTCAGCTCCTCGCCCGCGAAGCACACCGAGCCGCTCGTCGGCTTGATCAGCTGCAGGATGCAGTAGCCCGTCGTCGACTTGCCGGAGCCGGACTCGCCCACGAGCCCGAGCGTCTCCCCCTCCTGGATCTCGAAGCTGACGCCGTCGACCGCCTTCACCTCGTCCACGGTCCGCTCGATCAGGAGCCCCTGCTTGACCGGGAAGTGCTTGTGCAGGTCGGTGACGCGCAGGAGCGGCGAGCGGTCGTCCGTCACGCCGTCACCTCCGCGCGCGCTCCCGCCCGCTCACTTGCCGGATGGCCGGAGCGGACGAAGTGCCCCGGGCGGAGCTCGCGCAGCTCGGGCACGCCCTGCGCGCAGGCGTCGTGCCTGTTGGCGTAGCGGCAGCGGGGCGCGAAGCGGCACGCGGGCGGCAGCTGGATCAGATCGGGCGGGCGCCCCGGGATCGCCGTCAGGCGGCCCTCGCGAATGCCCTCGCCCTCGAGCTGCGGCAGCGCGCCGAGCAGCGCCTCGGTGTAGGGGTGCTCCGGGTGGTCGAACAGCTCGAGCACGTCTGCCTGCTCGACGATCTGGCCGGCGTACATGACGACGATTTCGTCGGCGGCCTCGGCCACGACGCCCATGTCGTGCGTGATGATGATCATCGCCATCTGGTACTCCCGGCGGAGCTCCTCGAGCAGGTCGAGCACCTGCGCCTGCACCGTGACGTCGAGCGCCGTCGTCGGCTCGTCGGCGATCAGGAGCTTCGGGGTGCACGACAGGGCCATCGCGATCATCACGCGCTGGCGCATGCCTCCCGAGTACCGGTGGGGATAGTCGTCGAGCCTCCCGGCGGCGTTCGGGATGCGCACCTGCTCGAGGAGCTCGACCGCCCGGCGCCTGGCGTCCTGCCTGGACAGGCCCTGATGGCGGCGGACCGTCTCGGTGATCTGCGTCCCGATCCTGAGCGTCGGGTTGAGGCACGTCATCGGGTCCTGGAAGATCATCGAGATCTCGTTGCCGCGCACGTCCTCGAGCTCGCGCTCGGGTAGGCGCACGAGGTCGCGGCCCTCGAACATGACGGAGCCCTCGACGATCCTCGCAGGCGGCTGCGGGATCAGCCCCATGATCGAGAGCGCGGTCACGGACTTGCCGCACCCCGACTCCCCGACGATGCCGAGGGTCTTGCCACGCTCGACCGAGAAGCTCACCCCGTCGACCGCGCGGACCACGCCCTCGCGTGTAAAGAAGTGCGTGTGGAGGTCGTTGACCTCGAGCAGCGCCACGGTGCCTCCTCCCTACGTCTCGCGCGTGCGCGGGTCGAGGGCGTCGCGCAGGCCGTCCGCGACGAAGTTCGCCGAGAGCACGAGGGTGGCGATCGCGATGCTCGGGATCGCGATCACGTGGGGCACGATGCGGTAGACGCGCCGTCCCTCCTCGGCCATCTGACCCCAGGAGGAGTCGGGCGGGCTGATGCCGAGGCCGATGAAGGAGAGGAACGCCTCGCCGAGGATCACGCCGGGCAGCTCGAGGAAGATCGCGATCACGAGCACCCCGAGCGTGTTCGGCAGCAGGTGGCGCCCGAGGATCCGGTACCAGCGCGCGCCCACCGCCTTCGCCGCACGGACGTAGTCGTTCTCCTTGAGGGTGATGATCTGGCCGCGCACGATCCGCGCGGTCGTGAACCAGCTCGCGACCGAGAGCGCGATCACCATCGTCCAGAAGCTCGCGTTGCCGAGGATCGCAAGCGTGATGATCGCGAACGGCAGGTACGGCAGCCCGTAGAGCGCGTCGAGGAAGCGCATCAGCCCGTTGTCGACCTTGCCGCCGATGAAGCCCGCGAGCGACCCGTAGGCGATGCCGATGAGGAGGATGACGAGCGTCGCCACGAAGCCGATGCCGATCGAGACGCGTCCGCCGAGCGCCGTTCGGGTCAAGAGGTCGCGCCCGAATGCGTCGGTGCCGAGGGGGTGCGACAGTCCCGGGCCCTGGTTCTTGTCTGCGAACGTCACGGCGTTCGGGTCGTACGGCGACACGAACGGCCAGATGATGCAGTAGAGGATCACGAGCAGGAGGATGGCGCCCGCGATCACGGCTCCGCGGTTGCGGATGTAGCGGAACCACGCGTCCTTCCAGAGGTTCGTCTGCCGGACGGGCGCGCCGGCGGCCGTCCCGGCATCGAACGTCCGCTCCTCGTCGACGATCGCCTCCACTCGCAACTGCTCCTGGCGCGGGTCGACGACCATGCTCGTCCCTTCCTAGGTGCGCGCGTCGCGCGTGCGCGGATCGAGGATGCCGTAGAGGATGTCGACGATGAGGTTCGCGAAGATCACGATCACCGAGAGCAGCACGGTCAGCCCCATCACGACCGAGTAGTCGCGCGAGGTGACCGCCGTGACGTAGTAGCGGCCGATACCGGGGATGGCGAAGATCTGCTCGATCACGAACGAGCCGGTGATGAGGAAGCCGAGGATCGGGCCGGCGGCGGTGACGACGGGGATGAGCGAGTTGCGCAGCACGTGCAGCGTGATCACGCGTCCCCAGCGGAGGCCCTTCGCCTTGGCCGTGCGGATGTAGTCCTGCTGCAGCGTCTCGAGCATCGTTCCCCGCACGAGGCGCGCGAAGTACGCCATCGGCCCGAGGCCGAGCGCGATCGTCGGTAGCACCTTGCTCTCCCACGAGTCCCAACCGCTCGTCGGGAAGCCGACGTCGAGCTTGAGCGAGAAGACGTAGATGAGGAGCGTCGCGACCAGGAAGCTCGGGACGGCGAAGCCGACGTTCGAGAAGAACATCGAGCCGTAGTCGAGCGGCGAGTTCGCCCGCAGGGCAGCGAGCACGCCGAGTGGTATGCCGAAGACGAACGCGAAGAGGAAGGACAGCGCACCGAGCTCGAGCGACTTCGGGAAGTGCTCCTTGACGATGTCGTTGACGTCGCGATTGCGCAGGACGAGCGACGGACCGAGGTCGAACGTCGCCACGCCCTTGACGTAGTTCGCGTACTGCACGTACCAGGGTCGGTCGAGCTTGAACTTCCGCTCGAGGTTCTGCTGGATCTCCGCCGGGATCGCCCGCTCGCTCGTACGGAACGGGTTCCCCTTGATCAATCGCATCATGACGAAGGTCATGAGGATGACCAGCAGGATCACCGGCACCGTCCAGACCAGGCGTCTGACGACGAATTTCGTCATCGCTGCGCCTCAGTATCCCAGCCGGAAGGGCGAGCGGGGCGCCGGGGCGCCCCGCTCCTTGCACCTGACGCGAGAGCCGCGCTCAGCTCTCTTCCTCGACCTCGACCTTGGTGAGGTCGACCTGGTCGAGGAGGTTGCGCTCGTACGTGTCCTTGATCGTCGAGCGCTCCTGCTCGGTGTACGTGTACCAGTAGATCGGGAGGATCGGCATCGCGCCGTCCTGGCCGCCGAGCTTCTGCTCCAGCTGGCCGTACAGCTCGTAGCGCGCGTCGTTGTCCTCCGTCCGCCGCGCCTTCTCGACGAGCGCGTCGTAGGACTTGTCGCAGTAATTCGTGCTGTTGTTCCCCGACTTGCACGTCCAGAGCTCGAGGAAGTTGATCGCATCCACGTAATCGCCGATCCAGCCGAGGCGATAGACGTCGACCGACTTGTCCGGCGGCGGGCCGATGAACTCGAGGAATTGCGCCCACTCCTGCTGCTTGATCTTTACGGTCAGGCCGAGCTGCTTCCAGGCTGCCTGGATCGCGACGGCGATCTCGCGATGGCCCGGTGAGTCGTTCAGGAGCAGCGTGATCGTCTTCTTCGGGTTCTTCGCCTTGGCCATCAGCTGCTTCGCCTGCTCGAGGTCGCCGTTCTCGGGCTGCCAGGGCGAATCGGGGTTGAGCGTCTCGAACCCGGGCATGCCCTTCGGCGTGAAGCCCGTGGTCGGCAGCTGGTCGGCCTGGGCGACGTTGTCGATGATCTCGCGTCGGTTGATCGCGAGGGACATCGCGCGGCGCTGGTTGACGTCCGTGATGTTCTTGACGTTGACGCCGTAGTAGTAGGTCCCGAGACCGGTGTACTGGGCGTACTCCGGCGTCTCCTTGATGGTCGGGATCTCCTCGGTCGGCAGGTTCGGGTTGACGTCGATCTCGCCCGCCTCGAACGCCTGCACCGCCGTGGTGCCGTCGGTGATGATGCGGCCGTTGACACGAGTGAGGGTCACGCTGTCGGCGTCACGCCACTTCTCGTTCTTGACGATGTCGATGTTCGCGTTGTGCTCCCAGCGCTGGAGCTTGAACGGGCCGTTCGTGACGATGTTCTTCGCCTCGGTCCACTTCGCCTTGTACTTCTCGACGGTGGGCCGGTGCACGGCGAGGAACGAGTGGTGGGCGGCCTGCTGGACGAACCACGGCTGCGCCGTCGTCAACTTGACCTGCAGCGTCGTCTTGTCGACTGCCTTCACGCCCATCTTGTCGCGCAGCGCGTCGCACTGCTTCTTGCAGCCGTTGTACTCCTGCGCGCCGACGATGCCGTAGAACTGGTAGGCGTAGTCGGCTGCGAGCTCGGGCGACACCGTGCGCTTCCACGAGTACTCGAAGTCCTTGGCGATGACGGGGTCGCCGTTCGTCCACTTGCCGTCGTCTCGCAGCTTGAAGGTGACGGTCTTGCCGTCCTCGCTCGTCTCCCAGCTCTCGGCGAGGCTCGGCACGGGCTCCAGATCGTCCCCGAGCTTCACGAGCGGATCCATGATGTTGAGGAGGATGTTGCCCGACGTCGTGTCGCTCGCGAGGCCGGGATCGAGGGAGGGCGGCTCCGCGCCCCAGTTCACGGTGATCTCCTGCTCGGCGGCTTGTCCGCCGCCGGCAGTACCCGTCGTGTCTGTCGCGGTGGTCTCGTCGACCGCGGCCTCGTCGTCGCTCCCGCCGCAGCCGGCCGCGACGAGCGCCAGGCCGGCGAGGAGGATTGCCAGCCATCGCCATCCCGTACTCGTTCTCATCGAATCCCTTCCTTTCAACCCCGGGTCGAGGAGCGTTTGCACCGTGCAACTCCCTAGACGTCGTTCGGCGCCGGAAGTCGGCACGGGACGTGTGCTTGGACGCCCCTAAGGTAGCTGGCCCGGGTGATAGCGTCGCCTCGATGCTGTTTCGCCAGTTCGTCGACGACGATCTCGGCTGCGCGTCGTACCTGGTCGGCGATGAATCCGCCGGCCTCGCGGCAATCGTCGACCCCGGCTTCGCGATCGAGCCGTACCTCGCCGAGGCCGAGCGACGGGGGGTGCGCCTCGTGCGCGTGCTCGAGACCCACACCCATGCCGATCACGTGTCGGGCCACGGGCGGCTCGCCCTCGAGCTCGGCCTCCCGGTCGCGGTGCACCCGCTCGGCGAGCCCGAGCATCCGTTCGAGCCCCTCGCCGACGGGCAGCGGCTCGAGCTCGGACACGTCCGACTGACGGTCCTGCACACGCCCGGGCACCGGCCCGAGCACTGCAGCTTCGCGGTCGCCGACCGGTCGCGCTCCGAGGAGCCGTGGCTCGTGCTGACCGGGGACTCGCTCTTCGTCGGCGACGCGGCGCGCCCGGACCTCGCGGTCGCCGCGCGGGAGGGCGCGCAGGGGCTCTTCCACAGCCTGCGCCGGCTGCACGAGCTGCCGGACGGGGTCGAGGTGTTCCCCGGCCACGTCGCCGGCTCGCTCTGCGGCACCGCCATGAGCTCGAAGCCGTCGACGACGATCGGCTTCGAGCGGCGGTTCAACGCCCCCTTCGCGCTCGCGACCGGCGCCGAGGACGACTTCGTCGCCTCCGCGACCGCAGGTTCGTCGCTGCGCCCTCCGAACGTCGAGCACATCGTCTCGTTCAACCGCGGCCCGTTCGTCGGGGCGCCCGAGCCGCTCCTGCCGGTGGAGACGCTCGACGACGACGCGTCCCTGCTCGACGTCAGGCCCCTGCGGCTCTTCGCGGCCGGCCACGCCCCCGGCGCGTTCAACGTCCCGCTCGACGAGGGCGGCTTCGGCACGAAGGCGGGCTTCGTCCTGTCCCCACAGGAGCGGATCGTCCTGCAGGCCTCCTCGCGGGAGGAGGCCGAGCGGGCGGCGAGGCGCCTGCGCGCCGTCGGCTTCCTCGAGCTCGCCGGCTACCAGGAGCACGCAGAGCAGTCCGAGCGGCTCGAGCCCGTCGAGCTGGACGACCTCGAGCGACTGATCGCCGCCGAGGCGGTCGAGGTGCTCGACGTCCGGGAGTCCGACGAGCGCGACGCCGGCTACATCCCCGGCAGCCGCCATATCCCCTACCGCCTCGTGCGAGCGCTCGGCGAGGGAGTCGGCTCGGGCCGCCCGGTCGTCACGATCTGCGAGAGCGGCGCACGAGCCGGCGTCGCGGCCAGCATCCTCGCCGCCGCCGGCGTCGAGGCCAGGCCCGTCCTGAGCGGCGGCGTCTCCGAGTGGCGTGCCCGCGGCAACGCCACGATCAAGTTCCGCCGCTGCGGATAAGGCGTGGGGGAAACCTCCGGTTCCCCCCACGGGCCCCCCTTCCCTGACAAAGCGCACTGATCGGACACCTGACTGGCCTCACGGGCGAGTGAATCGCCCTCCGGCCTACGAC
>JACCZA010000208.1 GCA_013696185.1 Actinomycetota bacterium | reverse complement strand
ACGGGACGGAGGGCCCTCGACTGGGCCCTCGAGGCGGAGGAGCGCGGAGCGGGTGAGATCCTGCTGACCTCGATGGATGCCGACGGCACGCGCGCGGGCTACGACCTCGAGCTGACCCGCTCGGTCGCCGCCGCGGTGTCCGTGCCCGTGATCGCCTCGGGCGGGGCGGGTGGCGCTCGGCACGTCGCCGAGGCGCTCGAGGTCGCCCAGGCGGCGCTCGTCGCCTCGATCGTGCACGAGCGGCCGGGCGGCCTGCGCGCGCTGCGGAACGAGCTCCGGGCCCTCGGGGTGCCCCTCCGCGATGCAGCCTGAGCTGCGGGCGGCGATCGTGCAGGACGCTGCCTCGGGGCGTGTGCTGATGCTGGCGTGGATGGACGACGAGGCGCTGCGCCTGACCCGGGAGACGGGCGAGGCCCACTTCTGGAGCCGCTCACGGCGGCGGCTGTGGCGAAAGGGCGAGACGTCGGGCAACACGCTCGCCGTCGAGGAGCTCCGCTACGACTGTGACGGCGACGCGATCCTGCTCGGCGTGCGGCCGGCGGGGCCGGTCTGTCACACGGGCGCCGAGAGCTGCTTCGCGCCGTGGCTCTGGCGGCGCGTGGCCGAGCGGGCGCGCGAGCGGCCCGAGGGCTCATACGTCGCGCGGCTGCTCGACGCCGGCCCGGCGGCCTGCGCGCGGAAGGTGGGCGAGGAGGGGCTCGAGGCCGCCCTCGCCGGCGCGGGGGAGAGCGACGAGCGGCTCGTGGAGGAGCTCGCCGACCTCCTGTTCCACTCCTACGTGCTGCTCGCCGCGCGGGGGCTCGACCCCGCGGCGGTGGAGGACGAGCTCCGGCGGCGTGACCGGGGCGCGGAGGGCGCTCCCGGGTAGCCGCGGGACGCCATTCTCTCCGCGCTCGATCCCGCGGCTACGTCCGCCCGCAGATCTGGAGGCCGAGGAGGTCGCCCTGGCGAGCGGCGTCCCGGCCGGCGGCCTCTCCGAGCTGGATCGCCTTCTGTGCCTCCCGGTCGTCCTGCGCCTCGGCCGCCCGCTGCAGACGCTCGAGCGCGATGATCGAGCGGTCGAGGGCGGCGAGGAAGAGCCGCACGGCGGCGGTCTGGCGGGGAGGCGGCCGCAGCGTGCGGAGCCGCCTCTGCTCGTCCCGGGCGAGCACGATCGTGTTCTCGACGAGCGTCGCGACCTCGGCCGGCTGGGCCGGCTGAGGAAGCGCGTCGATCCGCGCCTGGAACGCCGAGCAGATCGCGTCGGCCTTCGCCGCCCAGTCCGTCTGCCGGGGCCCGGTCGAGGGGAGCGTCACGGAGCGCGGCGGTGCCTGCGTCTGCGCAGGCCGAGCGGCGTCGTCGTCATCGCCGCCGCAGCCCGCGAGGGCGAGGACGGCGAGCACCGGGGCTAGGGCTTGACGGCCCACAGCGAGGCGAGCGCGAGGCGGTGCGTTCCGCGGCCTGCCTCGACCGCGGGAGCGAGGCGCTCGGCGAGAAGCCGCCGCTCGGCCGGCGTGAGTGCCCGATCCATCGCCTCGGCGAGGGTCGGAAGCTTCGGGTTGCCCGAGGTGTGCAGGAAGGTCTGCCACGATCGGGGCTGCATCGGCTCGACGTCTGCCCGCAGCTCGAGGTGAAGCTCGGTGAAGCCGGCGCGCTCGGCCAGCTCGAGGAGGTCGCGCTCGTCGAAGTCGAGCATGGGGTCGTCGTCCGGCTGGAGCCCCGCGAAGACGGCGTCCAGCTTGTCTATCACCGCGTCGAGGCCCGAGGTCTCGTATCCCCAGAAGCTCTCGCTCGTGCGGAAGCCCGAGCCGAAGCGGTTGATCGGCTCCCAGACCGAGACGCGCCCGCCCGGCCGGAGGACGCGGAAGAACTCGGCGAAGGCGTCCTGCTTGCGCCTCACGTAGATCAGCACCGAGCGCGTCGTCACCGCGTCGACGGAGCTGTCGGCGACATCGGAGAGCTCGTCCGCGGGCGCGAGCAGGAAGCGGCAGCGACCGAGCACGCCGAGCTCGGTGGCCAGCTCGCGGCAGGCCTCGAGCAGATCGGCCGAGATGTCGCTGAAGACGACCTCCGCAGCGCCGCGCTCGAGGGCGCCGAAGGCGATCAGACCGTCGCCGCAGCCGACGTCGAGCAGCGTCCGGCCCTCCAGCTGATGGACATTGTCGAGCACCCTGTCGCGCGTGCGCCCCAGCTTCTCGAGCAGCTCCGCGCGGACTTCCGGGTCGCCGCCGAAGCGCCGCTCCGCGAGCCATTCGGCCCAGCGGTCGCGCTGTCTCACCACGTCAGGACGCGAGCGCGGCGACGATCTCCTGCTCCTCGGGAAAGCGCCCCTCGCGCTGCTTCGAGAACACGAGCTCACCGTTCGACACGACGTCGAACTGGCTCTTCTCGCCCGGCACGGCGGCGGCCTCGTGGCCGCTGTCGCTCAACATGGCCGCGAGACTCGCGGCCCGGCGGTCGTAGCCGTCTCAGACGGGGCAGTAGAGAATCTCGACGGCCACGCCGCCAAGACTAGCTGCCGCCGGGGCGCGAGGTCAGATCGTCTTGAACTGCTCGAAGGACTGCCTGCAGCCCTCGCACCAGCGCAGCGAGCGGCAGGGCGTCGGGCCGAAGATGTTGTCGAGCCTCGTCTCGATCGAGCCGCAGTACGGGCAGCGGAAGGCCTTGCTCTGCAGCTGGACGAGCTTGGGGGCTCCCGCTGCACGCGGTGCCGGCGGCGCGAAGCCCGACTCGCGCAGCTTCTGCCTGCCCTCGGGGGTGATCCGGTCGGTCGACCAGGAGTCGTCCATGATCACCTGGATCTCCGGCTCGCCGCCGAGTTCGGAGATCTTCCGGGTCATCGCGTCGCGCATCGCCTCGAGCGCCGGGCAGCCGAGAAAGGTGGGCGTGAACTCCACCCGGACGCCCCTGCCGGCCACCTCGACGGCGCGCACGACGCCGAGGTCGACGAGCGAGATGACCGGGATCTCGGGATCCGGGATCTCCGCGAGCGCCTCCCAGACCCGCTCGGACGTCACCACGACGCACCCGCCGGGGCGCTTCGGCGCACTGCAGTCATCTCGTCGAGGAGCTCCTCCAGCTCGCCGGTGTGGCGACCGCGCTCGAGGGCCGGCACGCTCGGCAGCGGGAACCCGAGGCGCTCGCCGACCTCCTCCGTCCAGCCCGGGCGCAGCTCCTCGTCGAGCACGCCGAGCGCGGCGGGCCAGAGCTCCTCGACTGCCTCGCGCAGGCGCCCCGCCCCCTCGTCGGTCGCCTGCAGCCGGCCGACCCACATCTCGGCGTGCATGCGGTGGTAGACCTCCTCGCGCTCGATCTTCGCCGCGAGGCCGGCGAGCTCGGCGTCGGCGGAGCGCGCGAGCTCCGCGATCCGGAAGGCGTCGGCGGTCTCGTACAGGTAGTGGCGCGCGATCGTCCGCGCCCACTCGAGCCGGCGCAGCTCGACGAGCGGTGCGCAGC
>JACCZA010000195.1 GCA_013696185.1 Actinomycetota bacterium | reverse complement strand
TGGCGGGGTCGCTCGAGCGGGCCTGGAACCTCGCGGAGGCGATGGAGGCGCGCGGGTACGGCCGGCCGGGGGCGACCCGCGCCCCCCGTGCGCCGTGGACGCGTCTCGACCGCCTCGCGGTGGGCGCCTCCGTGGTCGTCGTCTGGGCGGCGCTGCTGTGGCTCTAGTCTCCGTCGAGTCGTTGCAGTACTCCTACCCCGGCATCGAGCGGCCGGCTCTGTGCGGGGTGTCGCTTGAGCTGCGCGCGGGCGAGCGGGTCGCCCTGCTCGGCCCGTCGGGCTCCGGGAAGTCGACGCTCCTGCGGGCGCTCGCGGGCCTCGTGCCGCACTTCCACGGCGGCCGGTTCGAGGGCAGGGTGGAGGTCGCCGGTCGAGACACGCGCCGAGCGCGGCCGGCGGAGCTCGCGGGCACGGTGGCGACCGTCTTCCAGGATCCCGAGGATCAGATCGTGTTGACGAGAGTCGGCAACGAGGTCGCCTTCGGGCTCGAGAACGTGGGCGTCCCTCCGGCGGAGATCTGGCCACGCGCCGGTCGGGCACTCGCGGCCGTCGACGCCGTCCACCTCACGGGACGGCGGACGGCGGAGGTCTCGGGTGGAGAGCTGCAGCGCGTCTGCCTGGCGGCTGCTCTGGCGCTGCGGCCGCGCCTGCTGCTGCTGGACGAGCCGACCTCACAGCTCGATCCGGACGGCGCCGAGCGGTTCCTGGCGGCGCTCGACGGCCTCGACTGCGCGGTCGTCCTCTCCGAGCAGCGCGTCGAGCGTGCGCTCGAGCTCGCCGAGCGCGTGCTCTTCGTCGAGGACGGCAGGATCCTGCTCGACGCGTCCCGCGCGGCGGCGCTGCGGTGGCTCGCCGAGCGACGCCCGGCCTACGCGGCCGGAGCCGCGGGGGTCGAGCTCGAGCTCGACGCCCGGCCGGGCGGGGCAGTCGTCCAGGTCACGGACGCGGAGTTCGCCTACCGGCCCGGCCTGGGCGTGCTCGGCGGCGCCTCGCTCACGGTCGAGCGGGGCGAGATCGTGGCGCTCGAGGGGCCGAACGGCTCGGGCAAGACGACGCTCGCGAAGATCGCGGCGGGCCTGCTGCAAGCGCAGGCCGGCACCGTCACGCGCCGGGGACGGGCCGGGTACCTGCCGCAGGATCCGGGCCGCTACCTGGTCGCCGAGCGCGCGATCGACGAGGTCGGCCTCTCGGTCGGCGGCGATCGGGAACGCGCCGCCTCGGCGCTCGCCCGTGCCGGTCTCTCGTGGGCCGCCGAGCGCCATCCCCGCGACCTCTCCAGCGGCGAGCGCGAGCGCCTCGCGATCGCGGCGGTCGCTGTCGCCGAGCCGGATCTACTCGTCCTCGACGAGCCGACGCGCGGTCTCGATCCCGAGCGCAAGGTCGAGCTGGCGGAGTGGCTCCTCGACTACGCGGCGCAGGGGAGAGGCGTGCTCGTCGCGACCCACGACCGCACGTTTCCGGCGCATCGCCGGGTCGCGATGGCCGCGACGGAGGCGCTCGTTGACGCCTAGGGGCGCCATCGCGGGCGCGTCGGCGGTGGCGCTCGCTGGCGCGGCGTGGGCGGCCCTCGATCCCGACCGGGGCGCGCTGGCGCTGCTCCTCGCGGCGATCGCCGTCCTCGTTGCCGCCGCGGCCTGGCTGGAGAGCGGGCCCGGCTCGGTACGCGACCTGACGCTCGTCGCCACGCTCGCCGGCCTGGCGACTGCCGGCCGCGTGCTCCTCCATCCGCTGCCGAGCGTGCAACCCGTCACGGTGATCGTCGCCGCGAGCGGCGTCGCGCTCGGCCCGCGCCGCGGCTTCGCGGTGGGGGCGCTGGCCGCCCTGACGTCGAACTTCTTCTTCGGCCAGGGGCCGCACACGCCCTGGCAGATGCTCGCCTGGGGCGGTTGTGGACTCGTCGCGGGAGTGGCCCGGCGACTCCTCCTGCGGCGCCTCGCCTTCGCGGCGTTCTGCTTCGCCCTCGGCTTCGCGTTCGGGGCGCTCATGGACACCTGGCTCTGGTACGGCTTCTATCCGCACACCGAGGCGGCGCTCGCGGCGCGCCTCGCCGCCGGGCTGCCGTTCAACATCGCCCACGCCGTCGGCAACGTCGCCCTCGCCCTCGCGGTCGGGCCCGAGCTGCGCCGCGTGCTCGACCGCTACGAGCGCCGGCTGCGCACCGAGGTGGTCTGGGCTCCACCGCGTCTCGCACACCCGGGCGAGGGAGTCCCGGCGAGGCCCGACGCGTGACGATTCCGCACCAGCTCGCCCACAACCGTCCCGGACGGTCATGTCGAGGGACAGTGCCTGGACACGACCCGAGCGGACGGCTGTGGACGAAGAGGCGCAGAAT
>JACCZA010000190.1 GCA_013696185.1 Actinomycetota bacterium | reverse complement strand
GCGGTTGCGGCCGCCGACTTGCGCCTTGCTCAGAACGCGTTCGTAAGAACAGCGACGTTGGCGTTGCTGGCAACGACAAGAGCGGCTGTGCATCACCGGTGCATCACGACAGCGCCCCGCCAAGCCCCTCCACGGCGCCGCTGCGGAGCCGAGAACGGCATGGTTGAGCCATTCATGCTCGTCCGCAGGACCGCGGGACGAGAATCCGGCGCGGATCGACAAGCTCAGAAAGGCGTTTGCTTACAGGGCTCGCCTGGCAATCGCGGCACGGGGCGTTGACCATCTCAGGGCCGCTGGTTCGAGTCCGCCTCGGTCCATTCGGTTCCGGCCGCATCGACGATGGATGTCGCTATCGCTTCGAGTGAGGTGTTTCGTCCATCTTCGAGGCCCCCTTCGAACGCCGAGCCGGCTCCTTGCAGAATCTGCTGTTCGTACTCCTGACGGTAGACAGACTCCCAGCGGCCGATAGGAGCGCGTGCTGATTCGCCCTCGATCGCGCCCCAGATCCGGCCGGCGCGTTCGTCGTCACCTCGCGCGCGGGCAGCGAGCGCTAGGGCTGCGAGTGCGAACACCATGTTCTGTCGGTCGTCCATCCGGCGCGCGAGGTCGAGCGCCGCTGTTGCATGCTGCTCGGCCTCGTCCTGGCGCCCGAGCTTGAGCTCAAACTCGCCCAGATTCATCAGGGCGATCACTTCGAACCACTCGAAGCCGAGCCCGCGCGACAGTTCGAGGCATTGACGAGTCAAGTCGGCCGCCTCCTGAACGTTCCCGTCGTGGTCTTCGACGCTGCCCAGGAGGCTCAGCGCCTCGGTCTCGAGCATTCGCCAGCCATGTGCGCGTGCCCGCTGGAGATTCTCCCCGAGCACTTCGCGCGCAGAAGTCCAGTCGCCGCGTTGAACGGCCGCCACCGCAACTCGATGCCTCAGGTGGACGACCCCCCAGTCGTCACCGAGTCGCTCGTAAAGCTCGAGGCTCTGCTGGTAGTGCTGCGCCGCGCGCGCGAGATCGCCGGCAAGCTCGCTCGCGCCACCGATGTTTCGCAGCGCCCGCGCGCGAAGCTCGAGAGGGAGGCCGCCCGCCCGTGCGAGCAGCACCTCGAACCTTCGTAAGCATTCGATCGGATTCAGCGCCCACAGCACTTCGAGTGCCACAGCCAGGCGGATGCCGAAGAGCGGATCTGAGGAGGCGGCCCAATCCAGAGCGGCGCGGAAGTTGGCTTGATCGTCGAGTGCGGCGCTGTGCTGGGGGCGGAGGCCGGCTTCGATCGCCTCGACGGAGAGACCGAGCCCCTGTGCCATGCTGAGAAAGTGCTCTGCGTGCAACCGTCGCAGCCCATCCTCCTCACCCGCTTGCTCGAGTTGCTCGAGCGCGAACTCGCGGATCGTCTCGAGCATCAGGAAGCGGTCGGTGCCGATGGGCTTCAGCAGGCTCGCTTCGACGAGGGCGTCCAGCTCAGACACGCCAACGCCGGCGACGGATTCTGCGGCGACGAGCGAGAACGTCCCGCTGAACACGGCTAGGCGGCGGAAGGCCAAGAGCAGGTTCTCATCGAGCAGGTCGTGGCTCCACTCGATGGTCGCGCGGAGCGTCTGCTGGCGCTCAGGAGCGTCTCGGCGGCCGCCTGTCAGGAGCGGGAGGCGGCGGTCGAGCCGCTCGAGCAGGATCCGTGGGCCGAGCGAGCGCAGGCGCGAGGCCGCGAGCTCGAGTGCGAGCGGGAGCCCATCGAGACGCCGACAGATCTCCATCACCGTCTCGTCCGGCTCGAAGTCGGCCCGAACGGCCCTGGCCCGCGCGATCAGCAATGTGGCTGCGTCAGCGTCCGGGAGCGGGTCGACCGAGTACTCGCGCTCGCCGTCGATTCGGAGCGGCGCGCGGCTCGTGGCGAGAACGCGCACGTCGGGCGCGGCGGCCAGCATGTCGCCGATCGCCTCGGCCGCGTCGAGCAGGTGCTCGAAGTTGTCGAGAACCAACAGCGCCTTCCACCGCGCGAGTTCGCCCAGGTCGTGCGCACCGGTTGCGCCCTCCACTGCGGGGACGACCAGCTCCGGATCGGCAACTCCGGCCAGGGGAACGAAGAAGACGCCGCCCGGGAAGTGGTCGATGAGCTCGGCCCCGACCTGCACCGCCAACCGCGTCTTGCCCGAGCCGCCCGGCCCGGTGAGCGTTACCGCCCGTGCCGAATCCCGGAGCAGCGACGTCAGCTCGGCAAGCTCGCGGTGCCGGCCGACGAGCTCGCTCGACGCGACGGGCAGGTTCGTCGTGTTCAAGCTGCGGAGTGGTGGGAACTCGCCCTCGCCGAGCTGGTAAATCGGCTCTGCTCGGGTGAGGTCCCTGAGGCGATGCTCGCCCAGGCTCCGCAACGCCGCGCCGGCGGCGAGCGCGCGCGTCGACTCCGACACCAGAGTTTGTCCGCCGTGGCCGACGGCAGCGATCCGAGCAGCGCGATGGACGTCCAAGCCGACATAGCCCTCGTCCGTCAGGAGCGGTTCGCCACTGTGGACGCCGATGCGCACCCGCACCGGCAGCTCCCGGAACGTTGTCTGGGCTTCGACAGCAGCCGCGAGCGCCCCGGCGGCGGTCGGGAAGGCTACGAAGAACGCATCGCCTTGCGTGTCGACCTCGACGCCACCGTTGCGTTCGAACGCCGCACGCAACGCCCGACGATGCGTCGCAAGCGCCGCCGCATAGCCTTCCGCGCCGAGAGTCTGAAGGAGGTGCGTGGAGCCCTCGATATCGGTGAAGAGAAAGGTGACCGTGCCGGCCGGAAGCTCACGCGCCATGGGGCAATGATGCGCACGACGCAGCCCCACGTCACGTACCGCGGCTTTTCGCGAAGCGGTCAGTGGCGTGGATTCGCCCTCTGCGAGCCGGCCCGATCAACTCGCGAACGTTCACGGAGAGGTTTGAAAGCTGTCCG
>JACCZA010000171.1 GCA_013696185.1 Actinomycetota bacterium | reverse complement strand
TCAGGAACCCGTTCGACGGCGAGGTGGTCGACACCGTTCCTGTCGCGACCGCGGTCGACGCTGAGCTCGCCCTCGCCGCCGCCGTCGAAGGCGCGGCCGCCATGCGCCGTCTCTCGGCGTGGGAGCGCAGCGAGATCCTGCGACACGCCGCCGGCGCGCTCGACGAGCGTCTCGACGAGCTCGCGCGCACGATCGCCCTCGAGGTGGGGAAGCCGTTGCTCGAGGCGACCAACGAGGCGAAGCGGATCCCCGAGCTGCTCCGCGTCAGCGCCTCCGAGGGCGCCCGGATGCACGGCGAGACCGTTCCGGTCGACGGCGCGCCCGGCGGGGCGGGCAAGGTCGCGTTCACGCTGCGCCAGCCGTGCGGCGTCGTCGTCGCGATCACGCCGTTCAACTATCCGGCGCTCCTCGTCGCGCACAAGGTCGGCCCGGCCCTCGCGGCCGGCAACGCCGTCGTCCTCAAGCCGGCCCGCCAGACGCCCCTGACCGCCCTCTTCCTGACCCGCGTCCTGCTCGAGGCGGGCCTGCCGGAGCACGGGCTCCAGTGCCTCACGGGCCCCGGCTCCGAGCTCGGGGACGTTCTCTGCTCCGACCCCCGCGTGCGCAAGATCAGCTTCACGGGCTCGACCGTGGTCGGGGAGCGGATATCGCGCGTCGCCGGGATCAAGCGGCTCTCGCTCGAGCTCGGCTCGAACTGCCCGCTGATCGTGCTCCCGGACGCCGACCTCGAGCGGGTCGCGGCGGCGACGCTCACCGGCGGCTACGTCAACGCGGGCCAGGTCTGCATCTCGGTGCAGCGCGTGCTCGTCGCGCGGGAGGTGTACGGCGACTTCGTCGACGCGCTGACGCCGCTCGTGCAGGGGCTGCGGACAGGGCATCCGCTGGCGGAGGGCACCGCGCTCGGCCCCGTGATCTCCGAGGGCGAGGCCGAGCGGGTCGAGCTGACGATCCGCGAGGCTGTCGACGGCGGGGCCACCCTGCTCGCCGGCGGCAGCCGCGAGGGGGCCGTGGTCGCGCCCACCCTCGTGGGCGACGTCGACCCCGCGATGGGCCTCTCGCGGAACGAGCTCTTCGGGCCCGCGGTCGCGCTCACTCCCGTCTCGGGGATCGACGAGGCGATCCGCCTCGCGAACGACAGCGACTACGGCCTCGGGGCCGGGCTCTTCACCTCGAGCCTCGAGGCCGCGCTCCGCTTCGCGCGCGAGGTCGACAGCGGCTCGATCCAGATCAACTCCTCACCGCTCTGGCGGGCCGATCTGATGCCCTACGGCGGCCTCAAGGGCAGCGGGATCGGCAAGGAGGGCCCGCGCTACGCGGTCGAGGAGATGACCGAGCTGAAGACCGTCGTCTTCCACGGCTAGCGATCTGCGGGCACCGGCTCCTCGACGTGGGCTGCGCTGAAGCGCGCAGCGGCGAACGGCGCGAGGTCGTACGGGACCGCCCGGCCGCACGCGAGCTCCGCGACGAGACGGCCCATGAGCGGCGCCGCCGTGAAGCCGAGGAACGGGAAGGCCGCCACGAAGAAGCCGGGGACGTCCTCGAGCTCGCCGAGGATCGGGCGATGGTCGGGCGTGCCGTTGCAGACGCCCGTCCAGATCCGTAGCAGCCGCACCCCCGCAAGGGCGGGCACCACGTGCCGGGCGACGCGCAGGTTCGCGTGCAGCGAGTGGAGGCTCACCGCCGGGCGGCCCGTCTCGGGATCGGGCTCCGAGGGCCAGCCGCCCCCGATCAGGATCGAGCCCGCGGCTGCCTGCTTCACCGTCAGGCGCCCACCCGCGAAGGCGACGAGATGGCGCACGAGCGGCGCGACCGCCTCGGTCACGTGCGCCTGGAGCGGCCAGCTCTCGACGGGGAGCGGGACGCCCACGAGCGCCGAGACCCTCCCCGCCGCGACGCCGGCGCAGTCGACGATCCGCTCGCACTCGATCGGCCCACCGCTCGTCTCGACGCGGAACCCGCCCGGTGTCCGCTCGATCTCGAGCAGGTCGACCCGGAGCTCGATCCGGGCGCCGAGTTGCTGGGCGGCGCGGGCGAAGGCGTGCGTCGCGAGGAGCGGGTTCGCCTTCCCCTCGACCGGGCAGAGGAGCCCGCCGGCGAGCGCGCTCGAGAGGTAAGGAGCGACGCGGCGGAGATCGGCACGCGAGAGCAGCTCGACGTCCAGCCCGGCGCCCCGCTCGATCGCCGCCTTGCGCTCGATCGCCGCCAGTTGCTCCTCGGTCTCGGCCACGAGCACGCCCCCCGTCAGCTTTACCTCGAGCTCGACGCCGAGCTCGCCCGAGAGGCCCTGCCAGTGCTCGACCGCGTCGATCAGCAGCGGGATCGTGGGCGCCCAGGCCCGGGCCCAGTCCTCGCCCTCGACCTCGAAGGGCTCGAACTGAATCTGGACGTGGAAGCCGCCCGCGTTGCGCCCGGAGGCCTCGGCGTTCAGGTCCCAGCGCTCGAGCAGCATCGCGTCCACCCCCGCCCGCGCGAGGTGGTAGGCCGCCGAGCAGCCGGTGAGGCCGCCGCCGACGACGAGCGCGTCGCAACGGCGACTAGAGTCGCTCCCTGACCGGCCCCGAGGACGCAAGGAGACATCATGCCCGCCGAGTTCCGCGGAAGCTATTCCGTCATCGTCACGCCGTTCTCCGAGGACGGCTCCGCGATCGACACCGACGCGCTCGCCCGCTTTCTGGACTGGCAGCTCGAGTCTGGCGTTCCCGGCGTGATCGTCCTCGGCACGACGGGCGAGTTCCTCACCGTCACCGACGAGGAGCGGACGCAGCTCGTGGAGGCGACGGTCGGGCACCTGGCCGGCCGGATCCCGGTGCTCGTCGGGGCGATGAACGCCTCGACGCCGAACGCCGTCCGCTACGCCCGCGAGGCGGAGGCGCTCGGGGCCGACGGCCTCATGATCGTGCCGCCCTACTACTACACCCCGACCGAGGACGAGATCTTCGGCTACTACCGGGCGATCGCCGAGGCGGTGTCCCTGCCGATCATGCTCTACAACAACCCGGTCACCTCGAACGTGGACATGTCCGCACAGCTCGTGGGCAAGCTCGCCCGGGCCTTCGACAACATCCGTTACATCAAGGAGGCGAGCATGGACGTCGCTCGCGTCTACGACATCGTGGAGGAGACCGAGGGCCTGCTGAACGTGTTCGCGGGCGAGCGGATCGTCGAGTCCTTCCTGCTCGGGGCGGTCGGCTACGTCAATCCGTACGGCAACTACATCCCGTGGGCCTCAGCGCGCATCTGGGACTACCTCGTCGCCGGGCGGATCGAGGACGCGAAGCGGATCCAGCGCCTGATCGGGAAGCTCGACCACGTGATCGCCGAGGGCCATCCGACCTACGGGCACCAGTGCTACTCGAAGGCGCTCGCCGCGGCCGCCGGCTATCCCGTCGGCGACGTGCGCCCACCGCTGACGACGTTCGCGGAGCTCGGCGAGGAGGGGCGCCGGCGGGTGGCGGAGATCACTGCCGTGATGGCGGAGCTCGACGTCCTGTCGGACGAGCTCGAGGGCGCGCAGGCGGACTCGCTGCCACGCGCTGCGACGGTTGCAACCGCCTGAGCCGTAGCCGGCCCGCTCCGGCTTGACTCCGCCCGCTGACAGGCATAGCCTGCCGCCGATCTGTCAGCGTACGACTGTTCGCAAAGCGGACGCATGTTGTTCGCGGCGCGGAAGGGCCTGGGATCGGGCCGACCTCCACCGAATTGGAGACGCGATGAGCACATGCGATGGCGACGGAGCGGCGACGCTCGACGGGGAGAGCGAAGCGGCGCTCGGCCCGACGACGACCAGGCGCAGGCTCCTGCAGGCGAGCGGCCTCGGCCTCATCGGCGCGACCACGCTCGGGCTCGCGGGGTGCAGCCTCGGAGGCGACGACGAGAAAGGGAGCGCCGCGGCCTCGGGGTCGACCACCGGCGGAAGCTCGAACACGAGCTCGGGCGGGTCGATCCTCGACAAGTGGACGCGGGAGAAGAAGGCAAGGCTCGGTGTCGACCTCAGCTTCCCGCCGCTCCAGTTCAAGGACGAGAACGGGACCCCGTCCGGTTACATCGTCGAGATCACGAACAAGATGATGAAGGAGCTCGGCGTCGAGGTCGAGTACGTCCAGACGCCCTTCGCGCAGCTCTTCGCGGGGCTGTCGGCCGGCAAGTTCGACATGCTCGGGATTGCCGCCACGATCCTCCCCTCGCGGGCGCTGCGCGGCTGGTTCGCCGACGTGCCGACCTTCTACGAGTCGAACGTCGTGCTCGTGAAGAAGGGCTCGGGGACGACGTACGACGATCTCGAGAACGCGAAGGTCACGGTGCTGCAGGGAAGCTCGCAGGCGGCGAATGCGGCGACGCTCTTTCCGAACGCGAGCTTCCGGGAGCTCGCCTCGGCGAACGACGCCGCGACCGAGGTCGCCGTCGAGCGCGCGGACGCCACGATCACCAGCGAGTTCTCGGTCGCGGACGCGATCAAGAGCAACAGCGACCTCGAGGTCCTCGACGCTCCGCCGCTCTTCGTCGACGCGAACGCATACCTGATGCCCGAGGGCGACACGAAGCTGTGGCTCTGGGTCTCGAACTGGATGCGCTACGAGGCCTCCCATCGGACGTTCGAGGGTCTCTGGCGCAAGTGGGTCGTGCCGGACACCCAGAAGTACGATCTGACCACCGCCGTCGTCGGGATCAACGGAGAAGCCGTCCCCGTCTCCTGACCGGCCGGCGGCGGGGCCTCCTGCCCCTTCCGGGAGGCGCCGCCCGCGCGAGGGTCGACGCACCACTGCCCACGTGACCGCCGCAGTCCTCGCGTACGTCTTCAACTGGGGGCCCGTCCTCGACCGCTGGGACGAGTTCCTGCTCGGCGCTTGGGTCGATGTCTGGGTGACGGGGCTCTCCTTCGCGCTCGCCTGCTGCCTCGGGCTCGGGATCGCCGTCCTCCGCCTCTCGGGGACCGCGCTCCTCCGCTGGCCCGCCTTCGCCTACGTCCAGCTGATCCGCGGTGTCCCGCTGCTCGTGTTCCTCTACTGGGTCTACTTCGGGATCGCGATCGTCGTCGGGCTCAGCTTCAGCCCGATCGAGGCCGCGATCATCGTCCTCTCGCTGACCGGGTCCGCGTACACCGCCGAGATCTTCCGCGGCGGGCTCCAGGCGATCGACCGCGGTCAGGTTGAGGCGTCGCGCTCGCTCGGGCTCGGGCGGATCGCGACGTACCGCCACGTCCTGCTCCCGCAGACGATCCGGATCGTGATCCCGCCGCTCGGGAACACGTTCGTCGGGCTCCTGAAGGGTGCGACGCTGATGTCGATCATCGCGGTTCAGGACATGGTCCTCGTCGCGACGAACGTGAACATCAACTACTTCACCCCGTTCGAGGCGTTCACTGCGATCGCCGTCATCCTCGTCGCCCTCGTCGCCGTCTTCTCGGCGTCGGTCAGCGTGCTCGAGCGGACGCTGCGGCTGCCGTGACGTTCGCGTACGTCTTCCAGTGGGAGATCGTCTCCGAATCGGCGGGCGCGCTCGCGCACGGCCTCCGGCTGACCCTCGAGCTCTCGGCGCTCGCGTTCGCCCTCTCGCTCGTGCTCGGCCTCGCGGTCGCGGTCGCGCGGCTCGCGCCCTTCAGGCCCCTGAACGTGCTCGCGTACGTCTACACGCAGGTCTTCCGCGCGCTCTCGCTCTACATCTACGTGCTCTTCATCTACTTCGGGATCGCAGCCATCTTCGGGATCAACTTCGGCCCGTTCGCGGCCGGCGTCGTCGCGCTCACGCTCCTGAACACGGCGTACATGGCCGAGATCTACCGCGCGGCGCTCCTCTCGATCGAACCGGGGCAGCGGGAGGCGGCGCTCGCGCTCGGGCTCCCGCACAGCCGCTCATTCGCGAGCGTGATCTTCCCGCAGGCGTTCCGGACGGCGCTGCCGAGCCTCGTGAACCAGCTCGTCGACATCGTCAAGGACTCGTCCGTCGTCGCCGTGATCGGGCTGCTCGACCTGATGGGGACGACGATCGACCTCGTCAACAACCGGCACGCGCCGTTCGAGCTCTACACGGCGACGGCCGTCACCTACGTCGCGCTGATCCTCGTCCTCTCGGCGCTCGCGGCGCTGCTCGAGCGGCGCCTCGCGCGCCACGTCTCCGGCGGGAGTGCCGGCGGCCGGGTCGCGCGGTTGCCGCGGCGGCGGTTCGCGGATCATCCGGGGGGTGCCTGAGCTGAGCGCGGAGCCCGAGGCCCTCGCCGGCATCGCCGGCGGCTGGATCGTCGTCGCCGAGGGGATTCACAAGACGTTCAACCGGGGCCACGCCGACCGCGAGGTCCGCGTGCTCCGCGGCGTCGACGTCAGCGTCGCCAAGGGCGACGTCCTCGTCGTGATCGGGCCGAGCGGGTCCGGCAAGAGCACGCTCCTCCGCTGCATCAACTTCCTCGGGCCGCCGGACGAGGGCAGCGTCACGTTCCTCGGCCGGACGCTCACCGGAGCGGTGCCCCGGTTCCGGCCGGCGGAGCGCATGCGCTACGAGCGGGAGCTCCGCTTCTTCCGCACCCACATCGGGATCGTCTTCCAGCACTTCAACCTGTTCCCGCACATGACCGCGGCGGACAACGTCGCGCTTGGGCCGACGCGCGCGCTCGGCCTCTCGCGTTCGCAGGCGCGAGAACGGAGCGTCGCGGAGCTCGAGCGGGTCGGGATGGGCGAGAAGGCGAACGCATACCCGAGCCAGCTCTCGGGCGGGCAGAAGCAGCGCGTCGCAATCGCCCGCGCCCTCGCGATGCGGCCGCAGCTGATGCTCTTCGACGAGGCGACGTCCGCGCTCGACCCGGAGCTGATCGGCGGGATCCTCGAGGAGATGAAGCGGCTCGCCGAGTCCGGGATGACGATGATCGTCGTCACGCACGAGATGGGCTTCGCCCGCGAGGTGGGCGACCGCGTCGTCTTCATGGACGAGGGGCGCGTGGTCGAGGAGGGGCCGGCGCGGTCGCTGATCGACAACCCGCAGAACGAGCGGACGCAGGCCTTCCTCAGCGCGATCCTCAGCTGATGCACACTGTCATGGTCCAGCCGCCGCTCCCCGACCCGAGGAGGCCGTCATCGCCGTAGAGCCCACCTCCATCGACGCAGCGACCGTCGAGGAGATCGACCGCCGCTTCGTCTTCCACCCGTTCACCCAGCTCGACCAGCACGAGCGGGTCGGGTCGCCGAGCATGATCGTCGAGGGCAGCGGCGCCCGCGTCACCGACATCCACGGCCGCTCCTACATCGACGGGATGGCCGGGCTCTGGTGCGTCAACGTCGGCTACGGCCGGGCCGAGATCGGCGAGACGCTGAA
>JACCZA010000109.1 GCA_013696185.1 Actinomycetota bacterium | reverse complement strand
GCGCCGGAGTGCGCCGGCCGAGAGCGTCCGCCGCCCGCGGCCCGTCGCGCGCCGCGGCGTCGCCGGCAGCGTGCTCTGGATCGTCCTCGTGGCCGTCCTCCTCGCCGGCATCGTCGCCCTGAACGTCGCGGCGCTCGGCCTGCAGGTGCGACTCGACCGCCTCGCGCGCGAGCGGACGGAGCTCCGTGCCGCCAACGCGGCCATCTCCTCCAGGCTCTCCACACGCGCGGCGACGCCGGCCGTCGAGACGCTCGCCCGCCGCCGCCTGGGTCTCGTGGTCGCCGATCCCGGCGAGACGACGTACCTGGAGCTCTCGCCGCGCACGCCATGACTCGGGCTCGCGGCAGCGTCCCGAACCGACGGATCCGCCTCCTGCTGGCGGTGCTCGTGCTCATGTTCGCGCTCGCCTTCGGCCGCACCGTCTGGCTGCAGGGGATCCGGGCGGAGCCGCTCGCGCGACTCGCCGAGAGTCAGCACCGGCAGACAGTCGCGCTGCCCGCGAGTCGCGGGGCGATCTACGACCGGACGGGCGTCCAGCTCGCGATCGGCGAGCGTGCCACGAGCGTCTACGCCGACCCGCGCCAGGTGCGCAACCCGCGCGCGGTCGCGATCGCGGCCGGCCAGCTCCTCGGGCGGGACCCCGACGACGTGCTCGAGGAGCTCGCCGACCGCAGGCGGAGCTTCGTGTTCCTGCGGCGCAAGGCGGACCCCGCCGCCGCCGATGCGGTGCGCAGGCGCGGGCTCGTCGGCGTCGGCTTCCTCGACGAGGAGCGGCGCGCGTACCCGCAGGGCTCGATCGCCGCCCACGTGCTCGGCTACGCCGGTCTCGACAACGACGGCCTCGCGGGGCTCGAGAAGCAGCTCGATCCCGTGCTGGCCGGCGTGCCCGGCAGCGAGACGATCGTCAAGGATCCCTTCGGTCGCGCCGTGAAGGTGATCCGCTCGACGCCCGAGCAGAACGGACGGGACGTCCACCTCACCCTCGACCAGAACCTCCAGGCGAACGCCGAGCTCGTGCTCGCCAAGGTCCTGCGCGAGTCGCGCGCGAAGTCGGCCACCGCGGTCGTCCTCGACCCGAGGAGCGGCGAGCTCCTCGCGCTCGCCGTCGCTCCGACCTTCGACGCGAACCGCTTCGGCGAGCTCGCCGCGCAGCGGACGCGCAACCTGACGGTGACGGACACGTACGAGCCCGGCTCGACCTTCAAGCTGATCACCGTCGGCGCCGTCCTCTCCGAGGGCCTCGCGACGCCCGCGACCGCCTACACGCTCCCCTACGAGATCCAGGTCGCAGACCGCAAGATCCACGACTCCCACCCGCGGGACACCGAGCGCATGACGGTCGCCGAGATCCTCTCCCGTTCCTCCAACGTGGGCACCGTCACGCTCGGGCAGGAGCTCGGCAAGCGGCGTCTGGCGCGCTGGATCGAGCACTTCGGCTTCGGCAGGCCGACCGGCATCGACTTCCCCGGCGAGACGCGGGGCATCGTGCTGCCGGCGGAGCGCTGGTCGGACTCGTCGATCGGCAACATCCCGATCGGCCAGGGCATCGCGGTCACCCCCGTCCAGATGGCCGCGGCCTACGCAGCCGTGGCGAACCGGGGCGTCTGGGTGCGACCGCACCTCGTGCGCCGGATCGGCCGCGGGCCGAGGGTGCGCGGTGCGCGGAAGCGGCTCGTCTCGCGGGACGTGGCCGCCAAGCTGGTCGAGATGCTGCGCGGGGTCGTCGACGAGGGCGGCACGGGAACCGCCGCGGCGGTCCCGGGCTACACGGTCGCGGGCAAGACCGGCACCGCCTCGAAGCCCGACGAGCGGGGCGGCTACTCCACCTCGCGCTACGTCGCCTCCTTCGTCGGCGTGGTGCCCGCGAGCGATCCTCGCCTCGTCATCCTCGTCACGATCGACGAGCCGAGGAGCGCGATCTGGGGCGGCGTCGTCGCGGCGCCGGTCTTCGCCGACCTCGCGCGCTTCGCGCTGCAGTACCTCGAGGTGCCTCCGGACGCTCGCTGACCGGCGCGGCAGGAGGCTCGGATGACAGTTCTCGAGACGCCTGGCTCCGCGGCAGGTGGCGGCCGAACGTCTAGACTCGCGCCCCGCATGGAGGTCCCGTCAACAGGAGACGGGCGGCGGGGAGAGCCCGGGAGGCCGCGGACGCTCGAGCTCTGTCGGGCGATCGAGGTGCTCGAGCCCGTTCAGGTCGTCTCCTCGGGGCGGCCGCCCGTCCACGAGCTCGCCTACGACGCGCGCACCGTCGAGCCCGGCACGCTCTTCTTCTGCGTGCGGGGGGCGCGCTCCGACGGGCATGCCTTCGCCGGCGAGGCGCTGTCGCGTGGCGCCGCCGCGCTCGTGGTGGAGGAGGTGCTCGACCTCCCGGCGCCGCAGCTCGTCGTGCAGGACGCCCGCGCGGCGATGGCCGTCGTCGCCGACGAGTTCTTCGGGCGGCCGACGGAGGAGCTCGCGGTCGCGGGAGTGACCGGCACGAACGGCAAGACGACGACGGCGTACCTGCTCCACTCGATCCTCGAGACGGCCGGCCGGCGGCCCGGACTGCTCGGGAATGTCGAGCGCCGGGTGGGCGGCGTCGCCGAACCGAGCGGCCTGAACACGCCCGAGGCGATCGACCTGCAGCGGCTCCTGCGGCGCATGCTCGACGCGGGCGATCGGAGCTGCGCGCTCGAGGCCTCCTCCCACGCCTCGGCACTGCACCGCCTCGACCGCGTCCGCTTCGCCGTGCTCGTCTTCACGAACCTGACGCAGGATCACCTCGACTTCCACGGCACGATGGAGGACTACTTCGAGGCGAAGCAGCGGCTCTTCCACGAGCACGACCTGGGCGGGGCGGCGATCGACGTGGACGGGCCGTACGGGCGGCGCCTCGCCCGGTCGCTCGGGCGGAGGGCCGTCACGTTCGGCTTCTCGGACGAGGCGACGTTCAGGCCCGAGCGGCTCGAGCTCGACCCGGCGGGAACCCGCTTCCGGGTGGACGGCGTGGAGGTGCGGACGCACCTGCGCGGCCGGTTCAACGTCGAGAACGCCCTCGGCGCGTACGCGGCGGCGTCGCTCCTCGGCATCGACGGGGCCACGGCGGCCGCCGGCATCGAGCGCCTGGGCGGCGTGCCCGGCCGGCTCGAGCCCGTGGACGAGGGGCAGCCCTTCACCGTCCTCGTCGACTACGCGCACACGCCCGACTCGCTCGCGGGCGCGCTGCGGGCGGCGCGGGAGCTCTCCCCCGGCCGGTTGATCTGCGTGTTCGGCTGCGGCGGCGAGCGCGATCGCGGCAAGCGACCGCTGATGGGCAGGCTCGCGGCAGAGTTCGCCGACCGCGCGATCGTGACGTCCGACAACCCGCGGGGCGAGGACCCCCTCGCGATCGTCGCCGAGATCCTCGCCGGTGCTGCTGTCGGACAGCTCGAGGTCGAGCCCGACCGCCGTGCGGCGATCGAGCGCGCGGTCGGGGAGGCGGCACCCGGCGACGTGGTGCTGATCGCCGGCAAGGGCCACGAGGGGGGTCAGCAGGTCGGCGAGGAGACGTTCCCGTTCGACGACCGGCGGGTCGCGCGCGAGGCGCTCGCACAGGGGCGGAGATGATCCCGCTCCCCCTCGACGAGGTGCGAGCGCTGTGCCCGGGGCGCCTCGAGGTCGGACC
>JACCZA010000107.1 GCA_013696185.1 Actinomycetota bacterium | reverse complement strand
GAGATCCGCGTGACGGTGCTGCACGAGCTCGGGCACTACTTCGGCCTGGACGAGGACCGGCTCGCCGAGCTCGGCTACGGCTAGGGCCTGTCCGTAAAGTGGTCGCGGTGGCTGGAGCGCGGGAGGTGCCGCGAGGCAAGGACGCAGGGAGCGTCGTGAGGACATATCGGCGCGACCGAGGACGCAGCATCGTGGTGCCTCACGCGTTCCAGGCGCCCCGAGCCATTTTGCGGACAGGCCCGTAGCGCGATGGTGACCGCCCTGAACGTCGTCGCGATCGCGGCGGGCGTCCTCGGCGCGGCCGTCCTCCTCGCCTTCCTGCTCGGCTCGCGCCGGTAGCCGGGCCCTCGGCTCAGCCGTCCTCGAGCAGTCCGAGCTGCCGGTAGGGCTCGAAGCCCGAGGCGCCGACCCCGACCAGGCGAAGCGCGCCCGGCCGATCGGCGAGCGCTCGCTCGAGCAGCGAGCACGCGACCTGGGCGAGACGCTCTGGATCGTCCGTGCCGACGGGGAGCGTCGTCGAGCGGCTGCGAATCGAGAAGTCGGCGTAACGGACCTTGGTCGTCACGGTGCGGGCACACCAGCGCCGCTCCTGCAGCCGCTCGGCCACGGCGCTCGCCATCCGGCCGACCTCCTCGGCGAGGCGCCCTTGCTCGACGATGTCGCGGGCGAAGGTCTCCTCGTGGCTGATCGACACGGTCTCGCCCGAGAGCTCGAGTGGGCGCGGATCGATCCCGCGGGCGCGGTCCCGCAGGAGCGCGCCGTACTTTCCGGGCAGGAGCGCGCGGAGGTCGGGGTCCGAGAGCGCCGCGAGCGCGCCGACGGTCGTCAGGCCGCGGGCCTCGAGCCGCGCAGCGCTCTTCGGGCCGACGCCCGGCAACCGCCGGATCGGCAGCGGCGCGAGGAAGTCGGCCTCCTTCCCGGCCGGGACAACTGTGATCCCGCCGGGCTTGCGCCGGTCGCTCGCAATCTTGGCGACGACCTTGGAGGGCGCGACGCCGAGGGAGCACGAGAGGCTCGTGGCCGCGCGGACCGCGACCTGCACCGCCTCGGCGAGCTCCCGCGCCCGCATGAAGTTGCCCTCCGCCGCCGCCAGCTCGAGGTAGCCCTCGTCCATGCCCGTGCGCTCGACCAGCGGCACGACGTCCCGTACCGCCCGCCAGACGTCCTGGGAGTAGGTCGAGTAGGCGCTCTTGCGGGGGCTGACGAAGACCGCCTGCGGGCAGCGTCGCAGCGCCTCCGCGGAGCTCATCGCCGAGTGGATGCCGTAGCGCCTCGCCACGTAGTTCGCCGTCGCCACGACACCGCGTCCGTGGGGGTCGCCGCCCACCACGAGCGGCCTGTCGCGAAGCTCCGGCCGCTCGAGCTCCTCCACGGCGGCGAAGAAGGCGTCGAGGTCGAGATGGGCCACGATTCGAGTCACGGGAGGAAGTGTCGCGCCTCGGGCGGAGCACGCGGGGCTAAAGGAATGGGCCCCGGATGTCGAGCGTTTGTAGAAGCATGAGAACCCTGAACGAGATCCACTCCGAGATCGACGAGGCAACCGAGCGTCGGCGAGACCTCTGGCTGCTCCTCGGGCACGGGCACGACAGTGCCTTCGCCGCCGAGCTGAAGCAGCTCGACGCGCGCATCGCAAAGCTCTGGGACGAGCACCGCTTGGCCCGCGCGCAGATGCGCTTCGGCGACCGCTCGCGGATCATCACGCGCGCGCGAGCCGAAGAGCGCCTCGAGCGCGCCGCCTAGCCCGAGACGAGTCCCGCTAACGTCCCTCCACCTCCCTACACTGGGAGCCGAGGGGCGTTAGCTCAGCTGGGAGAGCGCCGGCTTTGCAAGCCGGAGGTCGCCGGTTCGATCCCGGCACGCTCCACTCCTTGTAGGCAGGCCGTTTCTGCCGCTTTTGCAGGATAAAGGCGCCCAAAAACGGCCCGTCCTACCCCGTCCGACTCGGACCGGCCGGAACCGTCCGAGACCCCGCTGTGAGGGTCACGCAAGGTTGCATGGGGTCGCGAGCCGTCTAGAACTCGACCAGGTTCCACGCAGCCTCGACCGCCGCGCGGTCAGGTCCCTGGAACTTGCGGATCAGGAGCTCCGTGAAGATCGGGATGCCCCCGATCTTGATGAGCGACCCCAGCGCCGGACCGAGCCCGGTGTCGAGGAACTGGTAGGTCAGCGAGACCTCGGTGTTCGGCGGGCCGGTCTGCTTCGGAAAGTGACGAAGCCCGACGCGGGCCGACTGCCGATGACGATTTCACGGATCTCGTCGAAGCGCGACTCGAAGATCATCTCGCCGTGGTCGAGGTACATGCACGACAGCGTTGCCTTCCACAGCGCCCGCGCGATCTTGCTGTAGCGTGCGGCCGAGACCGGCCCGCCTGTCGTGAAGTTCATCTTGCCGTGAACCCACGGCCCCACCTGTCCCACAACGCGGAACGCGTCCTCGTTCTCGGCGTTGAT
>JACCZA010000106.1 GCA_013696185.1 Actinomycetota bacterium | reverse complement strand
CTCGATCGCCCGCTCGAGGCTCATCCGGCGGCGCGCTCGAGCTCGCGAAACGCGGCAGCCGGGTCGCCCGCACCGAAGATCGAGCTGCCCGCGACGAAGAGGTTCGCGCCCGCCGACCGGACGGCGCCGATGTTCTCCGGGCCGATCCCGCCGTCGACCTGGATGCGGGCGCCCTCGCCGAGCAGCCCGCGCAACTCCCGTACCCGCCCGAGCGCCTGCGGCAGGAAGGCCTGGCCCGAGTAGCCGGGATAGATGCTCATGCAGAGGCAGATGTCGGCCAGGTGTGCCGCCTCGGCCGCCGTCGCGACCGGCGTGTCCGGGTTGAAGGCCACGCCCACCCCGAGCCCGTGCTCGCGCGCGAGTGCCGCCGTCTGCTCGACCGCTCCGACCTCGACGTGGAAGGTGACGCTGTGCCCGCCGGCGCCGGCGATCTGCGGGATGTGCCGGCGCGGGTCCTCGACCATCAGGTGGCAGTCGACGAGCCCGCCGCGCTCGCTGACGAGAGGCGCGATCGCCCGCAGCACCACGGGGCCGATCGTGATCGGCTCGACGAAGTGCCCGTCCCCCACGTCGAAGTGGAACACCCGCGCCCCCGCATCGAGGAGGGCGGTGACCTCGTCGCCGAGGCGCGCGAAGTCAGCCGCATAGAGCGACGGCTCGATCTCGACGGCCCGTGCCCCCTCCCAGCCCATCCCCTTAGGTTCGCAGCCGCGCCACGAAGAAGCCGGACGTGCGGTGCACGTGGGGCAGCGTGAGCAGGAACTCGGGCCGGCGCGGGTGACGGAACCGCGGCCACTCCTCGCCGAGTGGCTCCACGTCGAGGCCCGACGCCTCGACCACGTCCTCGTTCTCGGCGGCGTTGATCGTGCAGACGGCGTAGCAGACCGTCCCGCCGGGACGCACGCGCTCGGCCGCAGCGCGGATCAGCCCGAGCTGCAGCTCGGGCAGCGCGCGGGCGCGCCAGCGCAGGTCGGGGCGCCCGGCGAGGACGCCGAGCCCCGAGCAGGGAGCATCGACGAGCGCACGGTCGAAGCCCTCGAGCTCGGGCGGCAGCGCAAGCCCGTCGGCGCAAAGGACGGTGACGTTGGCGGCTCCCAGCCGCCGCACGTTCTCCTCGAGCTCGCGCGCCCGCCCCGGATGGAGCTCGACCGCCGTGACCTCCCCCGCGAGCTGCGTCGCCTTGCCGCCCGGCGCCGCGCACACGTCGAGCACGCGCTCGCCCTCCCGCGCGCCGACAGCGAGGCCGGCGAGCTGAGAGCCGCGGCTCTGCGGCCAGACGAGACCCGCCGCGAGCGCACCGGGGTCGACGCGCTCCACGTGCAGCGCGTCGGGAAGGTCGGGGTCGGGGCTCCCCTCGACCGTCCCCGTGCGGCGGCGATTGAGGCGGACGACGGTCTCGGGAGGCTCGTTCTGGGAGCGCATCAGCGCGCGAGCGCCCTCGGCTCCGAGCTCACGCCACCAGACCTCCGCGACCCAGTCGGGATAGGAGTGGCGAAGCGCCGCCTCGGCGGGCGTGCGCTCGGGCAGGTCGTGGAGCAGCGCGGCCAGCCCGCTCGCGACGCGCCTCAGCACAGCGTTGGTGAACGGGACGGCCCGCTCGAGTCGCGCCGAGCGCACGAGCTCGACCGACTCGTTCACCGCAGCCCGGGCGGGGATGCCGTCGACGAAGCCGAGCTGGTAGGCGCCGAGCCGCAGCGCCGCGCGCACCGGTGGATCGAGCCCCGAGGGCGCACGTCCGGCGAGCGCCTCGAGCGCGTGGTCGAGCGTGCGCACCCGCTGCACCGTCCCGTAGGCCAGGCGCTGCGCGAGCGCACGGTCTCGCGCGTCGAGGCCGTGGACGGCGCGGGCGAGCGCGCGATCGGCGTAGGCACCCTCCTCGAACACGCGCAGCAGCACCTCCGAGGCGGCCCGGCGCGCCGGCGCGGCGCTCACCGCCGGCCGCGGAGGTACGCCTCCGCGCTCATCCGCCGGCGCCCCTCCGGCTGCACCTCGACGAGCTCGAGCCCACCGGCGACGAGGGTCGACCCCACGGACGCCGGCCGCGCGCGCCAGACGACGAGCGTGCGGCCGTCGACCTCCCCGCGGGCACCGACGTGGGGAGAGAGCGCGCGGATCCTGTTCAGGCTCTCCTGCGGCGGGCGGCTCCAGTCGAGGAGGCGGTCGCCCGCCGTCAGCTTCTCCGCGTAGGTCGCCTCCCCGGCCTGCGGCACGAACGCCGGCTCGGGCTGCGCCAGCACCTCGTCGAGCAGGCGCGCGGCGACCCCGGCACTGCGCCGGAAGACGGCGCCCGCGTCGTCGTCGGAGCCGATCGAGAACGCCTCCTGCGCGGCGATCGGACCGGCGTCGAGCGCCTCCACCGTGCGGTGGATCGTGACGCCCGTCTCGGCGTCGCCCGCCATGATCGCCCGCTCCACGGGAGCCGCCCCACGCCAGCGCGGCAGCAGCGAGGGATGGACGTTCAGCCAGAGAGCGCGCCGGAGCAGCGTCTCGGGGATCAGGAGCCCATAGGCGGCCACGACGACCGTGTCGGCCGGCAGCTCGAGCCCCTCCTCCAGGCGGTCGGGCTGGAGCACCGGGATGCCGAGCCGCTCGGCGACGCTCTTGGCAGGAGTCGGGGCGAGCTTGCGGCCGCGGCCGCGCGGGCTGTCGGGACGGGTCAGGCAGAAGGCGACGTCGTGCGAGGCCGCCAGCCGCTCGAGCACGTCGGCGCCGAGCGACGCACTGGCCGCGACCCCGAGACGGGCCATGCCCCTACTGCTGCAGGGCGAGGATGGGCTGCGGGCGGAGCGCCCCGAGCGCCTCCCGCCGTGCCTCGGGCGTCGTCCGGTCGAGGATGAGCACGCCGTCCAGGTGGTCGAGCTCGTGCTGCACGACCCGGGCGGCAAGCCCCTCCAGCTCGAGGCGGACGCCTGCGCCGTCGGCACCCTGGCCCTCGACCGTCACGGCGACGCTCCGCTCGACCGGAACGGTCACGCCCTGCAGGGAGAGGCAGCCTTCGTCCCCCTCGGCGACCTCGTCGCTCCGCTCGACCAGGCTCGGATTCACGAGCGCCACCGGCTCGGCCTCGAGCTCGGGCAGGAAGACGAGCACGCGGCGGACGATGCCGACCTGGTTCGCCGCGAGGCCGACGCCGTTCGCGTCGCGCATCAACCGCTGCATCCGCTCGACGAGGCGCCCGAGGTCCTCGTCGAAGGCCTCGACCTCGCGCGCCGGCATGCGGAGCGCGGGATCGCCCCACTGGCGGATCTGCGCGAGCGCCGTGCGGCGCCGCGCCTCGGCCTGCTCGTCGAGCTCGTCGTTTCGCGTCTCGCCCGTCTCGCCGGCCACGCCCGCAGTGTAGTGCGCCGCTTTGTCAGCCCTACAGGCTCTGCGGATCGACGTCGACGACGGCCGCCAGCCCCGCCTTCCGCATCGCCGCCGCGGCCTGCGCCAGCAGGTGCCCGGCCGTCGCGGCGAAGCGGCGGGGCTCGTCTGTCT
>JACCZA010000094.1 GCA_013696185.1 Actinomycetota bacterium | reverse complement strand
GGCCGGTTCGAGCCTGCCTGCCCGCGCTGCGGGGCGGTGCTCGCCCCGGAGGCCGTCCCGGAGGACGCCCCGCTCGACCCGCGCAACGTCTACGCGGCGACGAAGCTGCACGGGGAGCACCTCGCGGCCGCCTGGGCGCGCGAGACCGGCTCGGCCCTGACGGCGCTCCGCTACCACAACGTCTACGGGCCGCGGATGCCCCGCGACACGCCCTACGCGGGCGTGGCGAGCATCTTCAGAAGCGCGCTCGAGGCAGGCGATCCGCCGCGGGTGTTCGAGGACGGGGGCCAGCTCCGCGACTTCGTCCACGTGCGCGACGTCGCCGCGGCGAACGTGCTCGCGCTCACGGCCCCCGAGCCGGTCGAGGGCGTCTTCAACATCGGCAGCGGCGATTCGCGGAGCGTCGGCGAGCTCGCAGTCGAGCTGGCGCGCGCGCTCGGCGACGGCGCCGCCCCGGAGGTAACCGGCGCCTACCGCCTCGGCGACGTCCGTCACGTCTTCGCCTCGACGGCGCGCGCCGAGCGCGAGCTCGGCTTCCGCGCGCAAGTCCCTTTCGCCGCCGGCGTGCGGGACTTCGCAACTGCGCCGCTCCGCGCGTAGGCGCCGCTCAGCAGGCAGGGTGGCTCCGTCCGAGCGCCGAGCGCGCCAGCTCGCCCGGCCGTACCGAGGCGTGGAGCACGAAGGCACCGGCGCGCCGCGTCTCGAGGATGGTCATCCCGTTCGCCGCCGGGCGCAGGCACGCGCCCGCGCTGCGCAGGTACGGCGTGTGGCGGATCCGCAGCAGGTAGCGACCCGGTCGTGCGGTCCAGCCGGCGATCCGCTCGTGCCCGACCGAGGTGAGGCCGGCGGGCGCCGGCCCGGTCAGGATCGGCGTCGGCCGCCGCAGCGCGTAGATCGTCCAGTCGGAACTCTCGAACACGGGCCGCAGCCCGGAGCGTCCCGAGCGGAGCAGTGCCGCCTCCCGGCGGGCCCCGAGCTCGTCGAGGCGCACGCGCGGCAGCAGCACGAGACGCACACCGAGGCGCCGTAGCCAGGCGCGGTAGGCGGTCGGCGTGAGCACCTCGCCGTAGAGCGCGGGATTCTGGGCCACGTCGAGCTGCCGGTACCAGCCGCGCGCGAGCGAGAAACCGGCGCGGGGCAGCCGGTAGGCCTCCCAGTGATCGAACGTCTGCACGACCTCGACGCGGTAGTCCGGCGTCGAGTGCACGCGCAGGTAGTCGAGCGCCGGGGCCCAGAACGACGCAGCCGAGGCCCTCCCGTCCCCCGCCCGCGCGACGGCCGTCACGTAGGGGACGACGTTGTAGGCGAAGCCGAGCGCAAGGGCCGCCAGCGCGAGCGGGCGCGGGCGGAAGCGGACGAGCAGGACGGTCAGGATCGCGAGCGGGAAGACGAGGAAGCGCAGGCGGGTGAGGTTGCTCCCGATCGGAGTCGGCACCGCGAAGGCGAGCAGGCTGACGGCGCCCCAGAGCAGGAAGAAGACGACGAGCGTCCGTCCGTGCGGGGCCCGCGAGGCGAGCGCGGTGCCGATCGCGCTCGTCGTCAGGACGCCGAGCAGGTTGAGCACGCTGAACGGATAGATCGACTCGGCGGGAAAGAGCGCGAGCGCCGCCAGCTCGAGCGCGCCGAGCGCGGCCAGGCCGCCCGCGATCACGAGCGTCCGGCGGCCGAGGTGCCGGCGGCCGAGCGCGACCGCGAGCAGGATCAGGCAGAGGAAGCAGAAGGCGAGCGGGCTGAATCCGAGCGTCAGCGCGGCGCACGCCCCCGCGAGCCCGAGCCGACCGGCCTGCAGCGCGCGCAGGGCGCCGAGCAGACACGCGAGCCCGAGCCCGTAGCTGTAGGTGCCGGTGAGGAGCGGCCCGCCCGCCAGCAGGCCGAAGGCGAGCGCGGGCAGGCGGCCCACGGCCCCCCACTCCCGCACGACGACCGAGGCGAAGAGCGCCGCCGAGGCGACGGCGGCTGCGGCGACGAGCGGGATGTTTCCGACGAGCGCCGCCGGCAGGTAGTAGAGGAAGCTGTAGGAGGCGAGGGGGTACTGGCCCGCGTACCAGAGGTTGTCCCAGAGGTGGACTCCCTGCTCCACGAGGAAGGTGCGGTAGAGGTGGGCCGGGGCGTCGATTGCCGGCGG
>JACCZA010000090.1 GCA_013696185.1 Actinomycetota bacterium | reverse complement strand
CTACGAGGTCGGGCCCGAGGTCGCCGAGCCCTTTCGCTCCGCGTTCGGAGCGGGCGTCGCGCGGGACGGCTCGCTCGACCTCCCCGCGGCGGCCGAGCGCGCGCTCGCGGCCGCGGGCTGCGAGCGGATCGAGCGGGTCGACCTCTGCACCGCCTGCCACCCGCAGCTCTTCTTCTCGCACCGACGCGACCGCGGCCACACCGGCCGTCAGGGGGTGCTCGCAGCTGTCGTCTGAGGCAATCCGCGCGCGCTACGAGCGCCTGTGCGAGGAGGTCGGGCCCGAGGTGACCGTCGTCGTCGCGACGAAGTACGTCTCGCTGCGGGACATGGCGCTCCTCGTCGAGGCGGGAGTCGGCGTGGTCGGCGAGAACCGGGCGCAGGAGCTCGAGGCGAAGCACGCAGCCTACGGCGACGCCTTCCGCTGGCACTTCATCGGTCACCTGCAGAGCCGAAAGGCGAAGGTCGTGAACCGGATCTGCGAGCTCGTCCACTCGCTCGACGCCGAGTCCTCGGCGCAGCGGCTCACGGTCCCGGCGCTGATCGAGGTCAACCTGTCCGGCGAGCCGACGAAGTCGGGTGTCGAGCCCGAGCGGCTCGACACGCTGCTCGCCGAGGCCAAAGACGTGCGGGGCCTGATGACGATGCCGCCACAGACGGACGATCCGGAAACCTCGCGGCCGTACTTCCGCCGGCTGCGCGAGCTCGCCGCCGAGCGCGGCCTGCGCGAGCTCTCGATCGGCACGAGCCAGGACTACCGCGTGGCCGTCGAGGAGGGCGCAACCCTCGTCCGTGTGGGCAGCACGCTCCTGCGGGGTTAGAATCGGCACCGGCCATGGGTCTGACCGACGTCTGGAACCGTACGCTCGTCTACTTCGGCATCGCCGAGGAGGAGGATGACTGGGACGAGGACGGGTACGCGACGAACGAGGAGCTCGAGCGCTCCTACCGCGACCGCCCCAATGTCCGCAGGCTTGCTCCACGCCGCCGGCTGAGCGAGGCCGACGACTGGACCGACTCGACCCCCACCGTGCGTGCGCGCACGGCGACCTCCCGCCCGGCGACCCGGTTGCGAAGCGTCGACCCGCCGGCCCAGCCGCTCTCGCAGGCACAGGCGGCACCCGCGCGGGTGCACCTGATCGTGCCGCGGAGCTTCAACGACGCACAGCAGCTCGCCGACCGCTTCAAGCAGGGCATGCCGGTGATCCTCAACCTCCAGGGCTCCGACGCCGAGCTCTCGAAGCGCCTGATCGACTTCGCGAGCGGCCTCTCGTATGCGCGGGACGGGGGCATGCAGCGGGTCGCTGACCGCGTCTTCCTGCTCACGCCGCCGCACGTCGAGGTCTCCGCCGAGGAGCGGGCCCGCATGCTCGAGCGCGGCGACTTCTTCAACCAGGCGTGACGGGCCGGCGCCCGGAGGATTCGGGCGCCGTGAGCGGAACCTCCATCTGATGGGCGTTCCCGCCATGCTGCCGGTGCTGGCCGACGTCGCCGACACGATCGGCAACTTCGTCAACGTCTTCATCTTCGTCTACATCCTGCTGATCCTGGCGTACATCGTCACGTCCTGGATCAGGCTGCCGTACTCGCCCTGGCTGAACCGGATCCAGCGGTTCCTGTACGACGTCTGCGACCCCTACCTGCGCCTGTTCCGGCGCATCATCCCGTCCTTCGGCCCCCTCGACCTGTCACCGATGGTCGCGATCATCGTCCTCTACGTGATCCAGGCTCTCGTGAACCGCGTCGTCGCCGAGGTCTAGGGAAAGGAGGAGCGATGACACTCACCCCCGTGGAGCTGCGTCATGTCAGCTTCAAGCGCGGAATCCTCGGCTACCGGCGGGGCACCGTCGACCATCTGCTGACCGAGGCGATCGACAGCTACGAGGGCGTCTGGCGCGATCGCGCCGATCTCGCCGACCGGATCGAGCAGCTCGAGACGGATCTCTCCCGCTATCGCGAGCTCGAGGTGCTGCTGCGCACGACGCTCGTGTCCGCAGAGCGCAGTGCGGCGGAGATGCGGGAAGCCGCCCAGCGCGAGTCGGAGCTGATCGTCTCCGAAGCTCACGCCGAGGCGCGCTCGGTCACGCGCCGTGCGGCCGCCGAGAACGAGCGGCTGCTGCTCGAGTCGCGGCGGATCGGCTCGCTCCTGCGCTCGGCGCTCGGCACGGTCGAGCAGGTCGCTCCCGAGGCTGCGAGCGCCCGGATCGAGGCTGCGTAGCCGACCGTACGGCTCGCCGCCCCCTCCGGAGTTGGGCGCGGGGCGTGACCCGCGCGAGGATCACGCTCGGCTCGGGACCTGCTCGACGTGACAAGATGGGCGGAGCTGAGTGGCGTCACCCCGGCCGGGCTTAAGGCCGGCACGCCCTTGCCGAGGAAAGGATCAGGACACGCATGAGCGCCATCGATACCGAACGCTTCCGTGAGCTGCTGACGGAGGAGCGTGGGCGCGTGCAGACCGCGCTCGACGGGCTGCAGCACCAGTATCCGCGCTCGCTCGAGGAGGAGGGCGAGGAGAGCGGCTCGGAGACCCATCCCGGAGACATGGGAACGGAGACGTTCGACCGCGAGCTCGACCTGACGCTCGAGGACAACGAGCACGCGGTGCTCGAGCGGATCGACGCGGCGCTCCAGCGGATCGAGGAGGGGACGTACGGCGTCTGCCGCGTCTGCGGCAAGCAGATCCCGCCGGAGCGGCTGGAGGCCATGCCGTGGGTGGATCTCTGCATCGACGACCAGCGGAAGCTGGAGCGGGGGTGAGCGAGCCGGCGCTCGAGCGGGTGGAGCGCGGGGCGGCGCCCGCGCCGGCGCGCTCCCTCGACGTTCGCTTCGGCTCGGCGACGGACGCGCTCACGCCCATGTCGGTCGCGGAGCGCTCGCTCGCGGCGGGCCGCAGCCAGTGGCTCGCGCTCGGGCTCGTGGTCGGCGCGGCGGTGGTCGCCGACCAGGTCACGAAGCGGCTCGTGTCCGGGCGCCTGGAGCTCGGGGAGGAGCTCGGCTCGATCGGCCCCCTCGCGATCCGCCACGTCCAGAACTCGGGGATCGCGTTCGGCTTCTTCTCGAGCGCGACCTCGGCGGTTGCTCTCCTGACCGCGCTCGCGGTGGGCTCGATGCTCGTGTTCTTCGCGCGCTCCGGAGCGCGGCACCCGATCCTGCCGGTCGCGCTCGGCCTCGTGGTCGGCGGCAGCCTCTCGAACCTGCTCGACCGCGTCCGCCTCGGTCACGTGACCGACTTCCTCGACCTGCGTTTCTGGCCGGCGTTCAACCTCGCCGACACCTTCATCGTGGTCGGCGTCGGCATCCTGCTCGGCTCGCTGCTCTTCGCCGATCGCCGCAGGCAGCGGCCCCCCCGGTCGCCCGCGCCCGAGCTCCTGCGCGCGCCCTGAAGGTCAAGGTCGGCGTAGCGGCCGCCGGCCGGCGGCTCGACCGCTTCCTCGCCGAGCTGCCGGAGGTGGGGACGCGCGGCGCTGCCGAGCGGCTGCTCGTCGCCGGCGAGGTGCGGGTCGACGGCGAGGCGCGTGCGAAGAGCTACCGGCTGATCGGAGGCGAGGAGGTCGAGCTCGAGCCGCCGCTTGCCGCGACGAGCGAGCTCCGGGCGGAGGCGATGGAGCTCAGGCTCGCCTTCGAGGACGAGCACCTGCTCGTGGTCGACAAGCCCGCCGGTCTGGTCGTCCACCCCGGCGCCGGCCACGCCGAGGGCACGCTCGTGCACGGCCTCGTCTCCCGCGACATCGCAGGCGGGGACAGCCCCGAGCGGCCGGGGATCGTCCACAGGCTCGACCGCGACACCTCGGGCCTCCTCGTCGTGGCCCGCTCCGAGGAAGCGCACCGGCGTCTGCGGGCACTCGTCCGCCGCCGGGCGCTCGAGCGGGAGTACCTCGCCCTCGTCCGCGGGCGGCCCCGCTCCCGCCGGGGCAGGATCGAGGCCCCGATCGGCCGCGATCGGAACGATCCGACGCGCCACTCCCTCGACAGCGAGACGCCGCGCGAGGCGGTGACGCACTTCGAGCTGGAGCAGCTCCTCGCCGAGCACGCCCTCCTGCGTGTGCGGCTCGAGACGGGGAGGACGCATCAGATCCGGGTGCACCTGGGGGCGATCGGTCTCCCGCTCGCAGGCGACCCCGTCTACGGCGTCGCCGGCGACCTCGAGCTCGGTCGCCAGTTCCTGCACGCGACGAGGCTCGCATTCTCGCACCCGTTCACGGGCGAGAACGTCGAGGCGCTCTCGCCGCTGCCCGGAGACCTCGAGGCGGCGCTGGAGCGGGCGCGCGGCTGACGCAGGTCGAGCGGCCCGGCCGGGATCGCTCGTGCGCATTGCTATCATGCCCGGGTTCACGCACCCGTCCCGGCGGACATCCGCGGGTGGCGGTGCCGGTGCCCCCGCGCCCCGGTTCCATCCACGCCCCGCCGGCCAGCAAGGCAGCTCGCAAACCAACGAAAGGGGCAGTACCCATGGCAGTCGTCTCCATGCGAGACCTGCTGGAGTCCGGAGTCCACTTCGGCCACCAGACGCGCCGCTGGAACCCGAAGATGAAGCGCTTCATCTTCACGGAGCGCGGCGGCATCTACATCATCGACCTCCAGCAGACGCTCGCCCTGCTGCAGGAGGCACACGACTTCGCGCGCAACCTCGCGAGCCGCGGCGGCTCCATGCTCTTCGTCGGCACGAAGAAGCAGAGCCAGGACGCGGTCGCCGAGCAGGCCTCCCGCGTCGGCATGCCCTACGTCAACCACCGCTGGCTCGGCGGCCTCCTGACGAACTGGCGCACGATGTCGGAGCGGATCGCGCGCCTGCACGAGCTGCGCCGCCTCCGGGAGGAGGGCCAGCTCGAGCTCCTGCCGGCCAAGGAGCGGATCACGATGCTCGGCGAGCTGGAGAAGCTCGAGGCGAACCTGGGCGGCGTCGCGGACATGCGCCGGCAGCCCGATGCGATCTTCATCGTCGATCTGCGCAAGGAGCAACTCGCCGTCCGCGAGGCACGGCGCCTGAACGTGCCGATCGTCGCGCTCGTCGACACGAACTGCGATCCGGACGAGGCCGACTACGTGATTCCGGGGAACGACGACGCGATCCGCTCGTGCGGCCTGATCGTGCGCGCTCTCGCCGACGGGATCGCCGCCGGTCAGTCCCGCACCACGGTGGAGGAGTTCGAGGCGCCGGCCGCTCAGAACGGCGCCGCTTCGGAGGGCGAGCCGCCCGCTTCGGAGGCGGAGGCGCCGCCCGCGGAGCCCGCCCCGGAGTACGAGGTGCTCAGTCAGGGCGAGTCGCGTGTGGAGCCGGAGCCCGTGCCGGAGGCGGAGACGCCCCCGCCCGCCGGCGAGCCCGGCGAGGGAGCCGCGAAGCCCCAGCCCGAGTCGGACGGCGAGGCCGGATGAGCGCGATCGGCGCCCAGCAGGTGAAGGAGCTCCGCGAGGCGACGGGCGCGGGAATGATGGACTGCAAGCGGGCGCTCCAGGAGACCGCGGGCGACTTCGACGCGGCCCGCACGCTCCTGCGCGAGCGGGGCATGGCCCAGGCCGGCAAGCGCGCCGGGCGGGAGACGAGCGAGGGCAAGGTCGACCTGCGCACCCTCTCGAGTGTCGGCACGATCGCGGCTGTCGGCTGCGAGACCGAGCCCGTGTCGAACACCGGGGAGTTCCTCGCGTTCGCAGAGCGCGTGCTCGACGTCGTCGAGAGCGGCGGCGCGGACGCCGTCCAGGAGCTCGAGGCAGAGCGCACGGCGCTGATCGCGAAGATCGGCGAGAACGTCGTCGTGCGTGGAGCGGCGCGCCTCGAGGCGCGGGACGGCGAGCACTTCGGGCACTACGTGCACACGCCCGCGAAGAAGATCGGCGTGCTCGTCAAGGTGCGTGGCGGCTCGGGGGAGTCCGCGCGCCGGCTCGCGATGCACGTCGCCTCGGCCGCCCCGTCTTGGGCGCGGCGCGAGGACGTCCCGGCAGAGCTCGTCGAGGCCGAGCGCTCGGTCTACCTCGGCTCCGACGAGGTGCAGTCGAAGCCGGAGCAGGCCCGCGAGAAGATCGTCGAGGGCATGCTCGGCAAGCGCTTCTTCGGCGCCTATCCCGGCGGCGTGCTGCTCGACCAGGCGTGGATCCACGACTCGGGGTCGACCGTCGCGCGTGCGCTCGAGCAGGAGGGGATGGAGCTCGTGGAGTTCGTGCGCTACTCGGTCTCGGAGTGAGCGTCTCTCCCCGGGTATCGCTGCCTCCGCCGCCCGTCGGGGAGCCGGTCTTCCGCCGCATCCTCGTCAAGCTCTCCGGCGAGGCGCTGATGGGCGACCGGCCGTTCGGCCTCGACCGGCCGACGGTCGAGGCGATCGCGGGCGAGCTCGTGGCCGTCCAGCGAAGCGGCGTCGAGACCGCAGTCGTCGTCGGCGCCGGCAACCTCTACCGGGGCATGGCCGCCGCGGCCGAGGGAATGGATCGAGCGACTGCCGACTACGCCGGCATGCTCGCGACCGTGCTCAACGCGCTCGCCCTGCAGGACGGGCTCGAGCGCCTCGGGGCGCACACCCGCGTCCAGTCGGCGATCGAGGTCTCCGAGGTGGCCGAGCCGTACATCCGCCGTCGCGCGATCAGACACCTCGAGAAGGGGCGGATCGTGATCTTCGCGGCGGGCACGGGCAACCCATTCTTCACCACCGACACCGCGGCTGCCCTGCGCGCGCTCGAGATCGGGGCCGACGCGATCCTGATGGGGAAGAACGGCGTGGAGGGCGTCTACGACGGCGACCCCCGCCTCGACGCCTCCGCCGAGCTCCTGCCCGAGCTGACCCATCTGCAGGCGATCGAGCGTGGGCTCAAGGTGATGGACACGACGGCGCTCTCGCTCTGCATGGACAACGGCCTGCCGATCCACGTCTTCTCGCTCAGCAGCGGGAACATCGAGCGGATCGTGCGCGGGCGGCGGATCGGCACGATCATCGCCACTCCCGGCGAGGAAGGAGGTCGACCCGATGGTCGGTGAGCTGTTCGACGACGCCACCCGGCGCATGGACAAGTCGATCGAGGCCACCCGGATGGAGTTCAGCAGCGTGCGCACGGGGCGTGCCTCTACGGCCCTGCTCGATCGCATCCAGATCGACTACTACGGCCAGCGCACGCCGCTCAAGCAGCTGGCCACCGTGAACGCGCCCGAGCCGCGCATGCTGACGGTGCAGCCCTTCGACCCGAGCTCGCTGCGCGCAGTCGAGCGGGCGATCCAGGAGTCCGACCTCGGCCTGACCCCGTCGAACGACGGCAAGCTGATCCGCCTGCCGATCCCGCAGCTGACCGAGGAGCGCCGGCGCGAGCTCGTGAAGGTGGTCGGCCGCTACGCCGAGGAGGGGCGGGTCGCCGTGCGGAACATCCGCCGCGAGTTGATGCACGACCTGAAGGAGCTCGTGCAGAACGGCGACATCGGCGACGACGAGGAGCGGCGCGCCGAGGAGCGTGCGCAGAAGCTGACGGACCAGCACGTGAAGGCGATCGACGAGCTCCTGAAGCACAAAGAAGCCGAGATCCTCGAAGTCTGATCCCCCTCGAGGGGCCGGACGACGGGACATGGCATGAGCGACGCGTCGCCGGACTCCGCGACCTCGACAGGGAGGATCGGCGCCCCTGACATCCCCAGGAACGTCGCGGTGATCATGGACGGCAACGGGCGCTGGGCCCGTGAGCGAGGACAGCCCGTCGCGGCCGGCCACCGGGAGGGCACGCGCGCGCTGCGGCGCACGGTCGAGGCGGCACTCGAGCTCGGCGTCGAGTCGCTCGCCGTGTACGCCTTCTCGACCGAGAACTGGACGCGGCCGGTCGACGAGGTCGAGGCGCTGATGGAGATCTTCGGCGAGACGATCGAGCGGGAGCTGCCCGATCTCGCCCGTCAGGGCGTGCGCACCCGGTTCATCGGTCGTCGCGACCGCGCCCCCGAAGAGCTCAGGGCGAGGATGGAGGCGCTCGAGGCGGAGACGAGCGGGAACACGCGGCTGCAGCTCTGGATCGCCTTCGACTACGGCGGCCGGGCAGAGCTCGTCGAGGCGGCGCGGCGGCTCGTCGCGGCGGGGCTCGAGCCGGGGGAGGTCGACGAGCAAGCAGTCGCCTCCCGGCTCTACGCGCCGGAGATGCCGGATCCCGATCTCGTGATCCGCACGTCCGGGGAGTACCGCATCTCGAACTTCCTGCTCTGGCAGCTCGCCTATGCGGAGCTCGTGTTCGTCGACCGGCACTGGCCGGACTTCGAGGAGCGCGACCTCCGCGCGGCGCTCGCTGCCTACGGGCGCCGCGGGCGCCGCTTCGGCGGGCGGCAGTGAGCGGCCTCGCCTCGCGCATCGTCGTCACGGTCGTCGCCGCGCCGATCGTGCTCGGGGCCGTCTGGCTCGGCGGCCTCTGGATGCTCGGCCTCGCCGCCGTCGCGGCGTTCATGGCCCTGCACGAGTTCGCCGAGCTGACGCGGGAGCTGCGGCCGCTTGTGCTCGCTGCCTACCTCGGCACCAGCGCCGTGCTGGCGGGCGCCGCGCTCGGCGGTGCCTCCTGGCTCCTCGGCGGCTTTCTCCTCACCTTTCCGCTCGCCTTCGCCCTCTACGGCTTCGGGGCGACCCGGCGGCCCGCGACGATCGCCGTCGGCTCGACGATCCTCGGCACGGGCTGGATCGGCCTCGGGCTCGCCTGCGTCATCCTCCTGCGCGACCTGCCCGAGCACGGCCGGCTGGCGGCCTTCACGGTCCTGCTCGCGGTCTGGGCAGCGGACACGCTCGCCTTCTTCGTGGGACGCCTTGTCGGCAGGCACAAGCTCGCGCCGAGAGTCTCGCCGGGCAAGACCTGGGAGGGCCTGGCTGCCGGCACGGCGGCCGCGCTCGCTGTGTGCTTCTTCGCGCTCTACGACCAGGGGTTCCTTGAGGGCTGGCGCTCGCTCGCCCTCGGCGGCGCGATCGCTGCGGCCGCGGCGATCGGCGATCTCTTCGAGTCGGCCCTCAAGCGGGACGTGCAGGTGAAGGACACGGGGCGGCTGCTGGGCGGCCACGGTGGCATCCTCGACAGGATCGACTCGCTCCTCTTCGCGGCCCCCGCCGCCCTCTACGTCGTGCTCGCGCTCGGGTACGGCTAGAGAGAGAGGCCCGCACCGCCGGGAAGAGGAATCGAGTCTGCACCGCCGGAGAGTGCGCCCGAAGACAGGCGTGCGCCCCTGATCGTCGCCTGCACGCTCGCCCTCCCGCAGGCTGCGGCGAAGGCGGGACCGTCGGCAACGGCAAGGAGCGGCTCTGCCCGGGCCGGCCCCGCAGCCCTACACTCCAGAGGTGAAGCGAATCGCCGTGCTCGGCGCAACCGGCTCGATCGGACGGCAGGCGCTCGACGTGATCGCCGCTCACCCGGAGCTCGAGGTCGCCGCCCTCTCATCGGGGTCGACCGACCTCGCCGAGCTCGCGGCAGCCCACCGCGTCGACCACGTCCAGGTCGGCGGGGATCCGGCTGAGCTGCTCGAGCGCGCGAGCCCGGACCTCGTCCTCAACGCGATCGTCGGCTTCGCGGGCCTGCCGGCCACCCTGTGGGCGCTCGAGCACGGCGTCGACCTCGCGCTCGCGAACAAGGAGAGCCTGGTCGCAGCAGGCGAGCTGGCACTCGCGGCGTGGCAGCATGGGGGCGGGCGACTACTACCCGTCGACAGCGAGCACTCCGCCGTCTTCCAGTGCCTCGAGGGACGGCCGCCCGAGACCCTCGACTCCGTCGTCCTGACCGCCTCCGGCGGCCCCTTTCGCGGCCGCACCCCCGAGG
>JACCZA010000089.1 GCA_013696185.1 Actinomycetota bacterium | reverse complement strand
ACGATCTCGTCGTGCATGTTCGCGGTCGTGCACGCATGGTTGGGGACGATCGTGACGCGATCTCCGATCTCGGGCGGAGAGTCGCACCGGCTCACGTCGACGTATCCGTGCTCCTCGTTGAGCGCGTCGGCGCCCGTGTGACAAGACGATCGCCGCCGGGACGGACAGCGGCGCCCTGGCGACGGGGCGTGGTACGTTCGCGTGCCTCTAGTGCATTTCCAGGGAGAAGGGGTGTCACGGGCATACCGCCACGACCTGAACGGCAGCGGCCTGGAACGCGGATCGCTCCAGCTCGAGGTCGAAGGGGTCAGCCTTCGCTTCGGGGGGGTGCAAGCGCTTCGCGGTATCGGCGTCCAGGTGCGTCAGGGGGACGTGCACGCGATCATCGGCCCCAACGGCGCCGGCAAGACGAGCCTGATCAACTGCGTCAGCGGTCTCTACCGGCCGCAGGAGGGCGCCATCCGCCTGCACGACGGCGAGGTGCGAGAGCTCACGCGCGCCCGCCCGAGCAAGATCGCGCGCTGGGGCGTCGCCCGCTCGTTCCAGAACATCGAGCTGTTCCGCCACATGACCGTGCTGGAGAACCTGCTGCTCGGGCGTCACGTCCACATGCGGCACAACATCGCCTCGGCGCTCGTGTACTTCGGGCCCGCGCGGCGGCAGGAGATCGCCGAGCGTGAGCTCGTCGAGGAGGTGATCGACTTCCTCGAGCTGCAGGCCGAGCGAAAGCGGGAGGTCGGCACGCTCTCCTACGGTCTTCAGAAGCGCGTCGAGCTGGGGCGGGCCCTGTGCCTGCAGCCGGCGGTGCTGCTCCTCGACGAGCCGATGGCCGGCATGAACGCGGAGGAGAAAGAGGACATGGCGCGCTACGTCCTCGACGTCAACGAGCTCGCCGGCGTGACGGTCGTGCTCATCGAGCACGACATGGGCGTCGTCATGGACATCTCGCACCGCTTGACGGTCCTCGACTTCGGCCTCGTGATCGCGGACGGCACGCCGGCGGAGGTTGCCGCGAGCCCGGCGGTGATCGAGGCCTATCTCGGAGAGGCTGCGTGAACGCCGCCGCTGTCGACGCGACGTTCCCGCAGCTCCTGGCCGGTCTCGCGCGGCGCCATCCCGGCCGGGTCGCGCTCCGCGAGAAGCGCTACGGCATCTGGCAACCCCTCACCTGGGCAGAGCACGAGCGGCGCGTACGCCGGTTCGCGCTCGGCCTCGCCGCGCTCGGCTTCCAGCGGGGCGAGGTGCTCGCGCTCCTGGGCGACAACCGCCCCGAATGGGTGATCGCCGAGCTGGCCGCGCAGGCGCTCGGCGGCGCCTCCGTGGGCCTCTATCCCGACGGCGTCGTCGACGAGGTGCACCACGTCGTCGACCACGCCCGGGTGCGCTTCATCGTCGCCGAGGATCAGGAGCAGGTCGACAAGCTGATAGCCCTGCGCGAAGCAGGGCGCCTGGCCACGGTCGAGCACATCGTCTTCTACGACCCCCACGGCCTCGAGCACTACGAGCTCGACGTGCTGCTCGAGTTCACGGCCGTCGAGGAGCTGGGCGACCGGCTCGAGCAGGAGCGCCCGGGCTGGCTCGACGGTCAGATCGCGCTCGGCTCGGCCGGCGACACCGCAGTCCTCTGCACCACGTCGGGCACGACCGGCAAGCCGAAGCTGGCCATGCTCAGCCACGCCAATCTACTCTCGATGGCGAGCAGCCTCATGGCGCTCGATCCCATCGACCCGAAGGACGAGTTCCTGAGCTTCCTGCCGCTCGCCTGGATCGGCGAGCAGATGCTCGCGCTCGCCTGCGCGCTCCAGACGGGCTTCGCCCTCAGCTTCCCCGAGAGCGCCGCCACGATGCGCAGCGACCTCAGGGAGATCGGTCCCCGCGTCATGTTCAGCCCGCCGCGCATCTGGGAGAGCCTGCTCTCGTCGGTGCAGGTGCGCCTCTCGGACTCCGGGCGGCTCAAGCGCGCCGTCTTTACGCTCGGGTATGCGATCGGCGAGCGCGCGGCCGATCGCCGGCTGCGCGGGAAGCGGACGGGCGTGTTTCTCGGCCTCGCCTATCTCCTCGCGGACTGGGCGGCGCTGCGGCCGGTGCGCAACCAGCTCGGGCTCGTGCGCCTGCGCCGCGCCTACACGGGAGGGGCGCCGCTCGGGCCGGACGTCTTCCGCTTCTTCCACGCCGTCGGCGTCAACCTGAAGCAGATCTACGGCCAGACCGAGATCTGCGGCATCGCCGTCATGCACCGCGACGGCGACATCCGCTTCAACACCGTGGGCGTTCCCATTCCCGGGACGGAGCTGCGGATCGGCGACCGCGGCGAGATCGTCCTGCGCTCCCCGGCGGTCTTCAGCGGCTTCTATCGCAACGAGGAGGCGACGGCCGAGTCGCTCCGGGACGGCTGGCTGCACACCGGCGACGCGGGCCACCTCGACGAGGACGGGCATCTCGTGGTGATCGACCGCGCCCGCGACGTGATGGAGGCCGAGGACGGCTCGCTCTTCAGCCCGGCCTTCATCGAGAACAAGCTCAAGTTCAGCCAGTACGTCCAGGAGGCCGTCGTCTTCGGCGGCGGCGTGCACCCGTACGTCACGGCGATGATCTCGATCGACATGGAGACGGTCGGGACGTGGGCCGAGCGAGAGCACATCTCGTACACGACCTACACCGACCTCGCCCAGAAGCCCGAGGTGTACGCGCTGATCGCTGATGCCACCGCCCGCGCCAACGAGGATCTGCCCGAGGGCGCCCGCATCCGGCGCTTCGTGCTCCTGCACAAGCAGCTGGACGCCGACGACGACGAGCTGACGCGCACGCGCAAGGTGCGGAGGCGGACGATC
>JACCZA010000088.1 GCA_013696185.1 Actinomycetota bacterium | reverse complement strand
GGCGAAGAGCGGCTGTTCGGGGAGGTCGTTGGTAGAAAGTTGGTAGAAAGCTAAGCGTCTCGCCGACACCGTGCGTGCTGAAAAGCCCCTCTATGCAGGGGCTTTTCTACTCCCCGGGTTGGACTCGAACCAACAACCCTCCGGTTAACAGCCGGATGCTCTGCCAATTGAGCTACCGGGGATCGGCGCGAAAGTGTAGCGGCGGGGCCGTCCCGATCGCCGCTTCGCACCTGGCCCGGACCAAAGAAATTCGCCGAGCCGGTGGCGCTGTAGTCCACCACACCGACTGACTTTCCGCTTCCGCGTACGGCCGCCCGGTGGGGCTTCGACCTAGTAGCGCTCCGTGCTCGGCGCAAGGGGGAACTTAGAGACGGTCGCCGGCCGGTGCAAGGGGCCCGCCGAGGAAATCTCCGCAATTTGCGCGCTTCGCGTTCGCGGCGACGTTCGCGGGGCTCAGCCGCGCTCCTCCTCACGCACGCGCTTCAGCCCGTCGAGCGCGCGCGTGGCCGCCTCGAGCGGCGCCAGCCGCCAGAGCGAGTCCTCGAGTGTCAGGTCGGAGAAGATCTCGACGTCGTACCATCCATCCCAGCCCGCCCGGTCGAGGGCGCCGAGCAACGCCGGCAGGCCGGCGACCCCGTCGCCCGGGAAGACGCGGTCGTTCGTGTTTCGCGTCGGCTCCCGCCAGTCGGCCACGTGCACGCCTACGAGGCGGTCGATGTGACGCTCGAGGTCGTCGAGCACGTCCCCGCTGTCCCACAGGTGCCACGTGTCGAACATGATCCCGAGGTTCGGTCGACCCACCTCGTCGAGGAGCGACAGCGTCTCGGGCAGCGAGCTCACGATCGTCCACTCCTCGCGGAAGCGGCGCTGGATCGGCTCCACGCCCAGGCGGACGCCCGCCCGGTCCGCCACGTCGGCGAGCGTGCGCAGGCCGTCGACGACGATCCGCCGTGCCTCGTCCTCGCCGAGCTCGCCCGCCGGGCCTGTCAGGCAGAGCACACCCGTCGGCTCGAACGCCGCGAGCCTGTGCAGGCTCTCGCCGATCGCCGCGATGCGAGCCTCGGGCTCGGCCGGGCCCTCCATGCCGGGCAGGGGCAGGATCGAGGGAACCGCCGGGATGCAGGTCGTGACGGCGAGCCCGCTCTCGTGCAAGACCTCGCGCGCCTCCCCGTCGTCGGCCAGCTTCATCTCCCAGATCCCGATCCCGCCGGCGCCGGCGGCGCGGTAGGCGGCGACGTCCTCGGCGAAGGTCGCCGACACCGTCGTGATCTGACTGATCGAGCTGCGCGCGCCGCCGCTCACGAGCCCGCACCGACGCGCGGCAGCCGGCCGAGGGCGCGTCGCACGGGCCCAGGGCGCAGGAGCGCCTTCGCCGCGAGGTAACCGGAGCCGGCGCCGAGGCCGGGGCCGGGGTGCGTACTCGCGCCGATGTGGAAGAGACGGTCGACCGCCGTCCCGTGGCCAGGGAGCCCCGGCTTCGGGCGCCAGAGGAGGTTCTGGTCGAGCGCGCACGAGCCCGCGTAGATGTCTCCGCCGACCCAGTTCACGTTGGCTGCCTCCATGTCCGCCGGGGACATGACGACGCGCGTGATCAGCGCCGACTCGAGATTGGTCACGTGGCGGGCGAGCCGCTCCTGGATCCGGTCGGCGTAGCGCTCGCGCAGCTCCTCCGTCCAGGTGCCGTCGCCCGTCTCGAGCTCGCCTGCCGCGTCGCCCTTGACGCGCGGGGGAAGCTCCTGCAGCTGGATCCAGAGCAGCCCCCTGCCCTCCGGGGCCCGGGAGGGATCGACCGCGAGCGGCTGACCGCAGACGATCGTCGCCTCGGCGGGCAGCAGTCCGCGCTCCGCCTCGTTGACCGCCCGCGAGACGCCGTCGAGGCCCGGCGTGACGTGGACGATCGCCGTCTGCGCGAGCCGCTCGTCGCCGTCCCAGCGCGGCGGCTCGGACAGCGCCAGGTGGATCTGCATCTCGGCGCGGCCGTAACGGAAGCGCTCGGCCGCCCGGGTGTGCTCGCGCGGCACGGCGCCCTCGGGCAGGAGGCGCCCGTAGAGCTGGGTGGGCGTGACGTCGCAGAGAACCGCACGCCCTGCCTCGACCGTCTCTCCGCCGGCGAGCCGCACGCCACGTGCGCCGTCCGCGCCGAGCACGATCTGCTCGACGTCGGCGCCGGTTCGCGCCTCGCCGCCGTGATCCTCGACGAGCCGCACGAGCGCCTCGACGAGTCTCGCGCCGCCGCCGCGCGGGACCGGCATGCCGCCCGCCTGCAGGGTGACGGCGATCACCTCGGCCATGAAGCCGGAGGAGGCCTGGTCGGGTCCGAGCCCCGTGTGCAGCACCCACGGCGCGAAGAGCCCATGCGTCCGCTCGGAGGCGAAGTTGTCCTCGAGCCAGTCGCGGCAGGACGAGAGCATGGTGCCCGAGAAGTCGAGCAGCCCCCTGCGGCCGAAGTGGCGGAACGCCTTCACGGCGAGAGAGGCGCCCTCGCCGGACCAGAGCTCGGCGCCGAGCAGGCCGAACGCGATCTCGGCGTTCGGCCCGAAGTCGTCGTTGAGGCGCTGCCAGACTGCGCCGTCTCCCGGGGCGAGCCGATCGAGCTCGCGCACGTTCGCCTCCGCCGAGGTGGAGAGGAAGGCGCTCGACCCGTCGGGGTAGACCGTTCCCGTCGGCAGGTCTGTGTTCAGGTACTCGAGCCCCCGCGCCCGGAGGTCGTCGCCGAGCTCGGCGTAGGCGGGGGAGCCGACGAAGAGCGGGTGCCAGCTGGCGAACACCTCGTGCACGAAGCCGGGCTCGGTCACCTCGGCCGTCTTGATCGCTCCACCCAGGTAGTCGTTCCGCTCGAGGATGCACACGCGCCAGCCCGCCTTCGCCAGGAGGGCCGCTCCGGCGAGCGAGTTGATCCCGCTGCCCACGAACACCGCGTCGTACAGGGGCATGCCCACCTCCCGTTCGATTTCCTGCCCGCCGCAGCTCGACGCCCGCAGGCGCCGACGGTTCTGCTTGCGCGGGGAGCGCAGATTTGATCAAAATCGGGAAGTGCTGCTACGCGAGGTCGCCTACGCTCGCCCGCGAACGCTCGAGGCCGCCGTGCGGCTGCTCGGCGAGCACGAGGACGCACGCGCGCTCGCGGGCGGCCAGAGCCTGACGAACGCGATGAAGCAGCGAGTCGGCTCACCGGCCGTGCTCGTCGACCTGGCCGAGCTGGCCGAGCTGCGCCGGATCGACCGCGCCGCGGACGGCTCGCTCGAGCTCGGCGCGATGGCCACCTACGCGCAGATCGTGCTCTCGCCGGAGGTCTCCTCCACCCATCCGATCCTCGCCGAGGTCGCGCATCAGATCGCGGACGTCCAGGTGCGAAACCGCGGCACGATCGGCGGCAACGTCTGCTGGAACGATCCGACCAACCACTTCCCGCCGCTCCTCGCGGCGCTCGAGGCGAGGATGACGATCACCGGGCCGAACGGCGAGCGGGAGGTCGGCTACGACGAGTTCTTCGTCGGCGTCTTCATGACCGCCGCCGGGCCGGGCGAGCTCCTGACGAAGATCACGGTGCCCGCACCGGGTGCCTGCGGCAGTGCCTTCGCCTCGGTGCCGATCGGCAAGGACGGCACCTGCATCGTCAACGCGGCCGCCTGCGTCGACGGCGGTGCGCCGCGCATCGCGATCGGCTGCGTCGCCGGCGTCCCCGAGCGCGCGACGGGCATGGAGCAGGCCCTCGCAGGCGGCGACCTCAGCCCCGAGCGCGTGCGGGAGGCGGCCCGCGGCTTGGGGCAGGCGCTCGATCCTCCCTCGGACGTGCACGCGTCGGCCGAGTACCGCCGGCATCTCGCGGAGGTGCTCGCGGTGCGGGCCACCCTGCAGGCGGCCGGGAGAGCAGCGTAGGCATGGAAGCCGGGACGAACGGCGCGCCGACCTCGAGCCGGGTCGTGCACGTCGAGGTGAACGGCGAGCGCCACGAGCGCGAGGTCGATGCTCGGCGCCTGCTCGTGCACTTCCTGCGCGACGAGCTCGACCTCACGGGGACGCACGTGGGCTGCGATACGGGGAACTGCGGCGCCTGCACGGTTCACCTGGACGGCGAGGCAGTCAAAAGCTGCATGCTGCTCGCGGTGCAGGCGGACGGGACGACGATCACGACCGTCGAGGGCCTCGAGGAGGACGGTCGGCTGCACCCGCTCCAGCAGGCGTTCAGCGATCACCACGCACTCCAGTGCGGCTACTGCACGCCGGGGATGCTGATGAGCGCGAAGTACCTGCTCGACAACAACCCCGAGCCGACCGAGGCGGAGATCCGGAAGGCGCTGCAGGGGAACATCTGCCGTTGCACGGGCTACGTGAACATCATCGAGGCGGTCGCGGCGGCCGCCAAAGGGGAGGTGTCGGCTTGAGCGTGCCCGAGCTGCGCGCGACGATCGTCGCGCCCGAGGAGCAGGAGACCGAGGTCCCGCAGCGCGGTTTCGTCGGCCAGAACGTCCCGCGCAAGGAGGACAAGCGCCTCGTCCAGGGCCAGGGCGTCTTCTTCGACGACGTCAAGCGACACGGGATGGGGTACATCCACTTCGTCCGCTCGCCCTACGCGCACGCGAAGATCGTGTCGGTCGACGTCTCGCAGGCCCTCGAGCTCGACGGTGTCTACGGCACCCTGACCGGCGACGAGGTCGCGATCCTGACCGACCCGTTCTTCGAGCTCTCGACGCCCCCCGGCGCCCACATCCAGGACTACGCGCTCGCCGTGGGTCGGGTGCGCTTCGTCGGCGAGCCGGTCGCGGCCGTCGTCGCGGCGTCGCGCGAGCTGGCGCGCGACGCCTCCGAGCTCGTCGAGGTCGAGTACGAGCCGCTCGAGGTGGTGGTCGACGGCGAGCGGGCGCTCGAGGAGGATGCGCCGGTCCTGCACGAGGAGGCCGGCTCCAACGTCGTCTGGTCGGGCAGCTTCGACTGGGGCGACTACGATGCCGCCCTCGAGGAGGCCGACCGGGTGGTCAGGATCGAGCGGCTGCACTTCCACCGCTTCTCCTCGACGCCGCTCGAGTGCAGCGGGGCCCTCGTCGAGTACAACCGCGGCACCGGGCAGTGGACGATGCACTGCAACCACCAGATGCCGGGCATCGGCGCGATCTGGATGGCACCGTCCCTGCGCGTCGGGCTGGACAAGCTGCGCTTCGTCACCCAGGACATCGGCGGGGCCTTCGGCAACAAGATCTGCCTGCACCCGTACTTCGTCGCCTGCTGCCTGCTCGCCCGCAAGCTCAACCGCGCGGTGCAGTGGACCGAGTGGCGCACCGACCAGCACCAGGCGAACGCGCACGGCAACGAGCGCACGTTCCTCGACATCGAGGTACCCGTGCGCGCCGACGGGACGATGCTCGGCTTCAGCGTCCGGGCGATCGACGACTGCGGCGCCTTCCCGCGCTACGAGCCGCTCGGCGCCATCATCTGGGCGCAGGTGACGCCCGGGTGCTATCGCTGGCGGAACATCCGCGTCGACTTCACGCAGGTCTGCACGAACAAATCGCCGGTCTCACCCAACCGGGGCTACTCGCGGATGCAGCACCTCTGGCTGACCGAGCGGATCGTCGACATCGTCGCCCAGCAGCTCGAGCTCGATCCGGTCGAGGTGCGCAAGCGCAACTACGTCCGCAGCGACGAGATGCCGTACGAGACCCCGAACGGCTGCATCTACGACTCGGGCGACTACGCGCGCTGCCTCGACATCGCGCTCGAGCTGATCGGGTACGACTCGCTCGAGGAGAAGCGGAAGGAGGCCGAGTCGCGGCGGAAGCTGCTCGGCGTCGGCATCGGCTCGACGCTCGACTCAGGGACGAACAACTTCGGCCAGTCCCAGCTGGTCAACCCGGAGCTCCAGTTCTCGGGCAACAACGAGGTCGCCACCGTCAAGCTCGACATCTTCGGCGAGATCGTCGTCACGCTCGGGACCGTGCCGCAGGGTCAGGGCCACGAGACGACGGCGGCGCAGGTCGTCTGCGACATCCTCGGCTGCACGCCCGACGACGTGAACGTCCGGCCCGGGCACGACACCTACTGGAACTCGCACGCCGGCTTCTCGGGCACCTACGCGAGCCAGTTCGCGGTCACGGGTCTCGGCGCGGTGAAGGGCGCGACGGAGAAGCTCGCGGCGGAGATGAAGAAGCTGGGCTCCGTCGTGCTCGGCTGCACGCCGGACGACCTCGAGCTCGCGGGCGGCACGGTGCGGATGCGGGAAAACGCCGAGGCGGCGCTGCCCTTCATGGCGCTCGGGGCGATCCTGAACGCGAACAACGCGGGCCTCCCCGAGGACCTCGATGTCACCCTCAACTGCCGCTACGTCTACCGGCCGCAGTTCGAGGTGCCGGACCTCGAGCGGAAGTTCGGCAACCTCACGCTCACCTACGCCACGCAGATCCACGCGTGCGTGGTCGAGGTCGACCGCGAGACGGGCGCCTACGAGATCGTCGACTACGCGGCGGTGGACGACTGCGGCAACCGCATCCATCCGCAGATCGTCGAGGGCCAGGTGCACGGCGCGACCGCCCAGGCGCTCGGCGCGGCCACGCACGAGACTTTCCCCTACGACGAGGACGGGAACCTGTTGACGCCGAACTTCTACGACTACCACGTGCCCCACGCGATGGACATGCCGCCGCTGAAGAACGGCTTCATCGAGTCGCCCTCGCCGTTCTCGCCGCTCGGCGCGAAGGGCATGGGGGAGGGCGGAGGCGCCGGCATCCACGCGACCTGTGCGGCGATCCAGGACGCGCTAGCGCCACTCGGCCAGCCCGTCGTCTACGACAGCTGCAACCCGTACAACCGGGTCTGGGAGCTGATGCGCGATCCCGCGGCGAGCGCATCCCTCGTCACCGTCGAGTCTCGGGACGGCTCGCGCTCGTGAAGGTCGAGGGCGCACGCAACTTCGACGCGCCGCGCGAGGTCGTCTGGGAGGTCCTGAACGACCCCTCGCGCATGGCGAAGACGATGCCCGGGGTCGAGAGCTTCGACATCCGCGACGAGCGGCACTGGACCGCCAACGTCAAGGTGCCGCTCGGCATCGGCGGCCTCAAGCTGAGCATCGACTTCGAGAAGACCGAGGAGCGCGAGCCCGAGTACGCCGAGCTGCAGGCGAAGGGCAAGGGCGTCGGGGCGATGCTGAACATGCGGACGCGGTTCACGCTCGCAGAGGAGGGAGCCACGACCGCGATGCAGTGGGAGGCCGACGTGCGCATCGGCGGCACGGTCGGCAGCATGGGCCAGCGCGTCGTCCAGCCGATCGTCAACCAGCAGGTCGCGAGCGTCCTCGACGCGCTCGACGAGCAGGTGATGCAGGCGAAGGGTCAGCGTTCGCCGCAGGCCGTCGCGACGGGCGGCGGGGCGGCGTCGGCGCCGGACGTCTACCTGGGCGCGGTGCCGAGCGACAAGGATCTCTTCGCCGAGGACGCCGACACGGGCGCGGGCGACACCGGGGACAGCGTGGCGCCGAGCACCGGGACGGTTGCGGTGCCGCCGCCCTCGACCGAGGCGCCGGCGACCACCGAGCCGGAGGTCTACATCGGCGCGGAGCCGGGCGTCAGGCCGCCGGCGCCGGTGGAGTGGACGCCGGACGAGGGCTAGGGCGAGAGCCCCGTGGGCGCCCCGCCGGGAGCGTCGGTTCCGAGCCGCCCGAGTGTCGAGCATCCCGGTCCTTCGGCCGAGAGCTCGGCCGAGGCC
>JACCZA010000057.1 GCA_013696185.1 Actinomycetota bacterium | reverse complement strand
ATCAACGCCGGCGTGAGCAGGTCGGTGCAGCTGACGAACCTCGGCGGCCCGGGCGACCCGGCGATCGTCGTCGATGCCACCTCGATCGGCGGGACCGACGCAGGCCAGTTCAGCGACTCGTTCGACGACGCGACGAACATCAGCCTCGCGCCGGGCGCCTGGACCTCGATCGACGTCACGTTCAGGCCCACGAGCACGGGCGCGAAGTCGGCGACGCTCAACGTCGCCCACTTCGGGACGAACACGCCGCTCTCGATCCCCTTGTCCGGCACGGGCGGGGCGAGCTCGACGATCGGCTTCGGCAAGAGCAAGCTCTCAGGCACGACGTCGAGCCAGGTCACCTCCGTGCAGTTCGGGCCGGACGGCCGCCTCTACGCCGCCCAGCAGAACGGCCTGATCAAGGCCTACCGCGTCGCGCGCAACGGGCCGAACAGCTACGCCGTCACGGCGACCGAGACGATCACGTCGATCCAGGCGATCCCGAACCACAACGACGACGGCACGCTGAATCCTGCTGTGACGACCCGCATCGTGACGGGGATCCTCGTGGCCGGCACGGCGTCGGCGCCGGTCGTCTACGCGACGTCGAGCGACCCGCGCATCGGCGGGGGCGACGCGGGCACGGACACGGGCCTCGATACGAACTCGAGCATGCTCTCGCGGCTCACGTGGAACGGGACGAGCTGGCAGAAGCTCGATCTCGTCCGCGGCCTGCCGCGCTCGGAGGAGAACCACTCGTCCAATGGCTTGCAGCTCGTCGGCAACCTGCTCTACATCAGCCAGGGCGGCAACACGAACAAGGGAGCGCCCTCGCACAACTTCGCGTACCTGCCCGAGACGGCCCTCTCCGCCGCCGTGCTCAAGGTCGACCTCGCCGCGATCGGAGAGACGACCTACGACCTGCCGACCCTCGACGACGAGAACCGGGCGGGGACGACCGACGCCGGCGACCCGTTCGGCGGGAACAACGGCAAGAACCAGGCGAAGCTCGTTCCCGGCGGGCCCGTCCAGGTGTACGCACCCGGCTTCCGCAATCCCTACGACCTCCTGATCCACACGAGTGGGCGCATGTACACGATCGACAACGGCGGCAACGCCGGCTGGGGCGCGCCGCCCGTGAACGAGGGCCCGCAGGGCACGTGCACGAACCAGCCGAACGAGCCCGGCACAAGCGACGACGACAGCTTCCAGCTCGTGCTCGCGTCTAAGTACGGCGGCCACCCGAACCCGACGCGGGGCAACCGGGCGAACACGTTCAACACGAGCAAGCCGCAGTCGCCCGTGTCGGTGGCGAACCCGGTCGAGTGCGACTACCGCGCGAACGGGCCCGAGAAGGGCAACATCCACTCCTTCACGTCCTCGACGAACGGCATCACGGAGTACACGGCCACGAACTTCTCCGGCGCGATGAAGGACGACTTCCTGGCCGCGAGCTTCGACAACACGATCTACCGCGTGAAGCTGAACAGCACCGGCACGGGGCTCGTGCTCGCGCAGGCGCTGTTCTCGACCGTGGACATCACGCCGCTCGACCTGACGGCGGTCGGCGACACCGGCGCGTTCCCCGGCACGATCTGGGTCGGCGACATCGAGAGCGGCCTGATCACGGTCTTCGAGCCGAACGACTACGGCGGCGGGGGCGGTCCCGTCTGCACGGGCGCCAACGATCCGACGCTCGACGAGGACCGGGACGGCTACACGAACGCCGACGAGATCTCGAACGGGACGAACCCGTGCTCCGCAGGGGACGTTCCCCCCGACTGGGACGGCGACAAGATCTCGAACCTGAACGACCCGAACGACGACAACGACAGTCGCACCGACTCGACCGACCCGTTCGCGATCGATCCGAACGACGGCACGACCACGACGCTCCCGGTGCGCTACACCTGGGACAACAACGCTCCCGCTGCCGGCGGCATCCTCAACCTCGGCTTCACCGGCCTGATGACGAACGGGGTCGCGAACTACGAGAGCCTCTACGACGCCACGAAGATGACCGCTGGCGGCGCAGCGGGCGTGACGACCGTCGACCAGGTGTCCGAGGGAACCGCGCTGGGCGCGACCAACACGCAGGAGTACGGGTTCCAGTTCGGCGTGAAGACGCCCGCGAGCGGCGCGTTCACCGCCCATACCCGCGTCCTCGCCCCGTTCAGCGGCCTCACGCCGCAGGACAACCAGTCGATGGGCCTCTCGATCGGCACCGGCGATCAGAGCAACTACGCGAAGATCGTGACCTCCTCCAACGGAGGCGCGGGCGGCATCCAGTTCCTGAAGGAGGTCGGCGGGACGGTCACGGCGCGACCTCAGGTCGGGGTCACGCTTCCTGGCCCGGACTCGGTCGATCTCTATCTCACGGTAGATCCCGTCGCCGCCACGGTTCAGCCGAGCTATGCCGTCAACACGGGCGGCACAGCGGGTCCGCGCGTGCTGCTCGGGGGCCCCGAGCCGGTTCCCGCGAGCTGGCTCGGCGGCGCTTCCGGACTGGCGGTCGGCCTCATCTCGACCTCGGCAGGCCCTGCCCCGCCGTTCCCGGCGACGTGGGATCTGATCGAGGTCACCGCCGACGCCGCCGCTCCCGACACCACGCCGCCCACGCTGACGAGCCGCAGCCCGAGCGCCGGCGCGACGGGCGTCGCCCGCTCGACCAACGTCGGCGCCGTCTTCTCCGAGGCGATGGACGCGACCACGATCACCGCCTCGAGCGTCACGCTCGTCAAGCAGGGCACGACGACGCCGGTGCCGGCGAGCATCGGCTACGACC
>JACCZA010000056.1 GCA_013696185.1 Actinomycetota bacterium | reverse complement strand
GTGCTGCGAGGGCGAGCGCCTGGCCCGCTGCGGCAGCCGCCGCTCGAAGCCGATCGCGAGCCAGCCGGTGAGCAGGCAGACGGTGGCGGCGCCCGGCCAGAGGAGGAGCGGCGCGGCATCGAGGACGAAGCCTCCGATCGCGGGGCCGGCGACGAAGCCCACCGACCAGGAGGTGGCCGAGAGCGCCACGTAGCGCCCCCGCAGGCTCGGCGGCGCGAGGTCCATCACGAGCGGTGCCTGCACCGTGCCGTGGATGCACTCGCCGAGCCCGAAGACGAGCATCGCGAGAGCCAGCACGAGCACCGCCGCGCCTGCCTCGAGCCACGCCCCGGCGGCGAGCACGACGAGCCAGGAGATTGCCCACACGACACCGAGCCCGAGGTAGGCCCGCATCCGCCGCTTGCCCTCGAGGAACTTCGTGATCGGCAGCTGGGCGACGACGATCGTCACCGTGTTCACGAGCCAGATCAGCCCGATCCCGCGCTCGGTGACGGACGCCTCGTTCTTCGCGAACACCCCGAGCAGCTCGATCATCGCGTAGCCCGACGCCACGAGCAGGGCGTTGAGCGCGATCACGCCGAGGAAGATCCGGTTTCCGAGCACGGAGAGGTAGCCGCCGGACGGCTGCCCCGCAGTCTCGAGCCTCGGCTCGGGCACCCGCGTCAGCACCGCCGCGAAGACGAGGCACGTCAGGGCGTCGAGGACGAACAGGAGCGTGAACGTCCCCGGCCGATCGGTGGTCGCGATCAGTCCGCCCGTGAGGCCGCCGAGGCCGATGCCGAGGTTCATCGTGATCCGCTGGACGGAGTACGCGGCCGGCCTGCGCTCCGGCGGGATCAGGCCGGCGATCAGGGTCGACTGCCCCGGCCAGAAGCCGCCGACGCCGGCGCCGACGATCGCCATGGCGGCGAAGGCGTGCCAGGTCTCGTCGATCAGCGGGAAGAGCGAGAGGCCGAGCGCCGAGACGACGAGCGAGCCGGTGAGGGTCAGCCGCCCCCCGACCCGGTCGACGATCGCGCCGGCGATCGGGTTCGCGACGAACCCCACGAGGGCGTTGGTGGCGACGACGAGGCCGGCGGTGCCGAGCGAGATGCCCCGGACGTTGTGGAGGTAGATGAGGACGAACGGGTAGATCAGCCCGTTTCCGAGCGCATTCACGAGGCCGCCCGCCTGGAGCAGCCAGACTGGTCGCGGCAGCTGGGGGTCGAGCGAGCGGAGGTAGGCGCGGGCTGTCCTCATCTCCGCTCGAGGCTACCCGCGGCCTCGAGCGGCGCCCGCCGTGCGCGCTCTACTGCTCCTTCGCCGGCAGCTTCACCTGGAGATTGCCCGCCGCCTCCTGGAAGAGCTGCAGCGCGGTGCGCAGGCTCGCGTCGCTCTCGTGCTCGGAGGCGAGCTCCTCTGCCCGCTGCTGCAGCTCCTGCAGCTCGTCGTGCGTGAACTCCTCGGCCATGTGCGTCCCTTCGGTCTGGGGGTGACCGAGGATCGTAGTGCTTCCGGTCGACAGGCCGGTTTGCGCCGGCCGCCCTACGGAAGAATCGGAGCGTGCTGCTCCACATCGTCGCCGACTACGGCCACGGGGACCTCGCCTTCGCCGAGGTCGTCCAGCAGATCAAGCTGCACCTGCCCGACGCCGAGCCGGTGCTCACGCCCGTGCCCCCGTTCGCGACACTCGCTGCGGGCTTCTGCATCGCGCAGCTGGGGCTGAACGAGGCGCCGGCCGGCACGATCGTCTACCACAACGTCGCACCGCGGACGGACGACGACGCGGCGCGCGCGGACAACGCGGGCGAGCGGTTGGCCTTCGCGCGGCTGCCGACCGGCGTGCGCGTGATCGGGGTGAACGCGGGGCATGCCTTCTCCTTCGTGCGCGAGTCTGCACAGGAGCTTCGCTACGCCGCAGTGCCCGCAGAGGGCTCCCAGTTCCGCTCGCGCGACCTCTTCCCGGAGGCGGCCGCCGCGATCGCGCTCGGCGGGCCAGACGCGCTCGCCGAGGAGCTCGCCCGCGCCGACATCCCGGACGTCCCGGCCGGCCGCGTCGCCTACGTCGACGGCTACGGCAACCTGAAGACCACGATCGCGGAGGCGCCTGCGGGCGGCGAGAGCGGAAGGCCGGTTCGGGTGCGGATCGGCGCGACCGAGCTCGAGGCGACCGTCAGCGACGGCACGTTCGAGGTCGAGGCGGGGAAGCTGTCCTTCGCGCCCGGCAGCAGCGGCTGGGCCGAGCCGGACGGGCGCGCGCGGCGCTGGATCGAGCTCTTCCTGCGGGGCGGCAGCGCGTGGGAGGCGTTCGGACGCCCCGCCGTCGGCGCCGAGGTCGCCGTCGAGCAGGTTGCCGGCGACGGGTAGCCGGTTCGACGTCATGCGCCTGGCAGGATTCGAACCTGCGACCTCGCGCTCCGGAGGCGCGCGCTCTATCCCCTGAGCTACAGGCGCGGGATGGGCAGAGAGTCTAGTGCACCGTCCGCAGCTCCCCGACGGCCGGTCCACTACGCTGCGCGCCGGTGGAGCTCTCGGCCCGGATCGTCACGCTGCAGCTGGCCGAGACGTTCACGATCGCACGCGAGTCCCAGGACACGGCCGAGGTCGTCGAGGTCGAGCTTCGGCACGACGGCGCGAGCGGCTTCGGCGAGGCCGCGCCGATCGCGCGCTACGGCGAGTCGGCGGCCTCGGCGCTCGCCTTCGTCGAGGAGAGCGCCGAGCTCCTCGGCGAGGATCCCTTCGCCCTGGAGGAGATCGGCGCCCGGCTCTCGGGTCGAACGGGCGAGCAGGCGGCGAAGGCCGCGCTCGACGCCGCGCTGCACGATCTCTGCGGCAAGCTCCTCGGCGTGCCGGTCTGGCGGCTGCTCGGTCTCGCCCCGGCGGGGCCGCCCACCTCGTGGACTCTCGGCCTCGGCGACCCCGACGAGACCGCGCGCAAGGCCGAACGCGCCCGCGGGCGCTTCCGCCGCCTCAAGCTCAAGCTCGGCGGGCGCGACGGACTCGACGTCGAGCGCGTCCGCGCGGTGCGCGCCGTCACCGACGTGCCGCTCCAGGTCGACGTGAACGAGTACTGGACGCTCGATCAGGCGCTCGAGGCGCTGCCCCAGCTGCATGCGCTCGGCGTCGAGTACTGCGAGCAGCCGCTGCCGCAGGGCGATCCCGGCGGCGCCGAGCTGAAGCGTCGCTCGCCCCTGCCGATCTACGTGGACGAGGACTGCCATGGCCTCGCCGACGTCGCTGCGTGCGCCGAGCGCGCCCACGGCGTCACGATCAAGCTCGCCAAGTCGGGCGGCCCGCGTGAGGCCGTCCGCATGGTGCACACCGCCCGCGCGCTCGGGCTCGGCGTGATGCTGGGCTGCATGGTCGAGTCGGGGCTCGGCATCGCGGCGGGGGTCCACGTGTCGAGCCTCTGCGACTTCGTCGACCTCGACGGCAACCTCCTGCTCGGCCAGGACCCGTGGCGCGGAGTCGAGCTCGTCGACGGCGTGCAGCGTGCATCCGGCGACCCGGGTCTCGGAGTCGCGCGCTCGGGCGTCTGATCAGCGGGCCGGGGCGCCGACCGGCGGCAGCCACGGCTCACGCCGGTGGAGGATGCGGGTTGCGGCCTCGGGAGGCTCGGCTGGGGCGAACGCGAAGCCCTGGGCGAGCTCGCAGTCGAGCGCGACGAGCTCGGAGAGCTGATCGGCAGTCTCGACCCCCTCGGCCACGACGGTCAGCCCGAGGCTGCGCG
>JACCZA010000032.1 GCA_013696185.1 Actinomycetota bacterium | reverse complement strand
CTGATGCAGTCGGTGCGGCTCGCCGAGCGCTACGTCAGTGCCCGACCTGGCCAGCTCTCCGGCGGCCTGAAGCAGCGAGTCGCAATCGCGCGCGCGTTCGCGGGCGATCCGAGTCTCGTCGTCTGCGACGAGCCCACCTCGGCGCTCGATGTCTCCGTCCAGGCGGCCATCCTCAACCTCCTCGTCGAGCTGCAGGCTGAGCGCCGGGTAGCCTTCCTCTTCATCTCTCACGACCTGGGCGTCGTGCGCTACATCTCGGACCGGATCGCGGTCCTCTACCTGGGCAGGCTGATGGAGCTCGGCGCCGCCGAGGTCGTCTTCGGAGAGCCGCACCATCCCTACACCGAGGCGCTCCTCTCTGCCGTGCCGAGCATCGACGGAACCGAGCGCCAGCGGATCCGGCTCGAAGGCGACATTCCGAGCGCCGCCGACCCGCCGAGCGGGTGTGTGTTCAACACGCGCTGTCCCCGCAAGGTCGGAGCGATCTGCGAGCAGGAAGAGCCTCCCTTCGTCGAGGTCGAGCCGGGCCACTGGATGCGCTGCCACATCCCGATCGAGGAGCTTCGCCGCCTCCAGGCGGCCGGCGCACCGGCGGCCCGCGAGGACGCCGTGCCCGTTCCGTGACGCTCACCAGCGCGATTGCAAGACCTCACCCCGTCCGTCCGCCTGAGACGGGCGCTCGGGCCGCCTCCGCCTTGAGCAGGGCGCAGGCCGGCTGGAACCGTTTCCGTAGTCAAGGAGTAAGCTCGTAAGAAGGTTCGACCGTGCCCGTCGTCAAGAGGCAACGTGCAGAAGCGTGCGCTGTTCGTATTCCTTGCATTCGCCGTGGTGCTCGCGTCCAGCGGTGCCGCGACAGACGCGCCTGCGCCCTCTACGTCCGCCGCTGCGCCCGACGCGCGGACGTGTTCGCTCGAAGCAGCAGTTCGCTCTGTCGGACGGGTCTTCCGAGGGCTCAAGACGGGGAACGCGCAGGAGGTTCTCCGCGGTTTCGTCGAGCGAAAACCGATCGAGAGATACGCCTGGGGCTTCAGCCTCGAACGACCGGAGGAGGGGCCACACGGCCTCGACGAGGATGCACAAAGCTCACGCCTGATCGGGGCGACAGTTCCTGGGATCGAGCGGCTGGTCAGGATCCGCCGCCGACAGAACGAGAGCCTGGTGCTGGTCGCGTTGGTGTTCGAGTTCACCCAGACCAGGCCACAAGTGCCGATCACCGTTTTCTTCGTTCGAAAGGCGAAGGACGTGATCGGCTACGGCTGGGGTGACGGTGGCATCGCCAAGGGCATCTTCGACTGCGACGCCGGCCGGTTGGTCTGGTTCCGCGGGGGACATACTCCGAACCAAGTCCCCGTCGCCGCAAGCGCCTCCGGTCGGATCGTCTGCACGAGGGGCACACTGCGGCAGCGGCTCTTTGTGGCCGGCGTCGGATGGGGGTGCGCGCACTAACCGCTAGTCCGCGAGCTCGCTCGCGCGCAGACCTGCGGCGACTTCTTCCACGACCTCGACGAACGCCTTCGCCGCAGGTGTCAGCCTGCGATCGGCGTGCCACGCGAGCCCGATCTCCCGGGGCGGGATGCCTCGTACGCCGAGCATCGCCACGTCGGGATCGTTCCGGTCGACGGTGAGGCGGGGTACGAGCGCGTAGCCCACGCCCGCGCCGACGAGTCCCTGGACGATGCCGCTGTCGTCGGACCGGAAGACGATGCTGGGGTCGAATCCCTGGCTGCGAAGGTGGGCCTCCCCGCCCTGGGTCGGAACGCGATAGGCGATGAGGGGGAACCGAGCGATCCTTCGAATACCCACCGTCTTCTCCTCTCGAGCCAGCTCCGAGCCGGAGGGAGCGAGGAGAACGTATGGGTCCGTCAGCACCGCGATCTGCTCGATGGCGGTCGCAACCGGGTCGGCGACGAACGCGAGATCTGTCTCACCGCGCAGTAGCTGCTCGACCAGGAGCGCGTGGTCCGTCTCGACGAGCTTGACCTCGATCGCGGGGCGTCTCGCAACGTAGAGCCGCATCACGGGCGGGATCACACGCACCCCCACGCTCTGGAAGGTGGCGACGCGGAGGGTGCCGGCATCTCCCCCTGCGAGCGCGTTCAGGTCGGCCTCGGCGGCGCGCATTGCGGCCGTCGCCCGCCTTGCGTGGCGGAGCAGCCGCTCACCCGCTTCGGTCGCGGTCACGGGGCGGCGTCCCCCCGGACGTTCCAGTAGCTGCATCTCGGTCAGCCGCTCGAGGACGGCGATCTGCTGGCTGATCGCGGACTGCGTGTAGCCGAGCCTGCGGGCGGCGGCAGCGAACGAGCCGGTCTCGGCAATCGTCTCGAGCGCGGCGAGGTGGCGGAACTCGATCCCGAGCAACCGATCAGCAATATTTCTCGCATCATTCATGAACCCGTATTTTACTTATCAGTCGGTCGTGACGATCCTGAGTGCGTGCTTACCTCCCTTCGCCGACGCGATCGCACCCTCTTGGCAGTCTCCGCGCTTGCGTTCGTGAGCGCCGTCGCAGACGCAGCGCTGCTACCCATCCTCCCGACGCTCCAGGAGCGGTTCGCGCTCTCAGGCGTGCAGATGGGCGCGCTGCTCTCGGCGGCCACGATCGTGACGCTCTTCACCTCCGTTCCGATCGTCCTCCTGGCCGGGCGGCTCGGGTCGCAGCGACTGTTGCTCGCAAGTGCCGGGCTCTTGCCGGCCTCGCTCGTGGTGCAGGCGCTGGCCGACGGGCTCGGGCTGCTCATGGTGGGCCGGGCGCTCTTCGGGCTCAGCTTCGCGATCCTCTGGTCGATCGCTCCCGCAGTCGCCGCCGGCTCTGGCCGCGGGGCTTCTGGCGCCGGACGTCTGATCGCGTCAGCCGGCGCCGGCTGGCTCGTCGGTCCCCTCCTCTCCGGTGCCGTCACCGACGCCTGGGACTACCCCGCGGCGTTCATCACGATCGCCATCCTCACGCTGCCGCTCGTGGTCGTGCTCGCCTGCGATCGCTCCGTCGTGGACCGCGCGCCCGCCGCCCGCCTTCGCGACGCGATCGCCGCGGCCGGGGAGGAACGCGCGCTCGGCGGCGCGATGCTCATCACCGCACTGCTCGGAGTGGTGACGGGCGTCTCGGGCCTTCTCGCACCGCTCGTCCTCGCAGACAACGGCCTCACGGCGGGAGGGATCGGCGCTGTGATCGCTTTCTCCGCGGTCATCTTCACGGCCAGCGGGGTGATCTCCACGCGCATCCCCTCCGCGCGGGTCAATGTCCGTTTCGTCGGAGCGACCGCAGCAGTGCTCGGAGCCACGTTCCTGATCCCGAGCGTCAGCTTCTCGACCTTTGCGGTCGTCGGCTTCCTCGTCCTGGGAGCGGGAGCCCGAGCAGTGCTCAACACGGTGGTCTACGCGCTCGCCCGCGCGCACGTCCCGACCGAGGCGCACGCCACCCCGATCGTGGGCGTGATGAACG
>JACCZA010000005.1 GCA_013696185.1 Actinomycetota bacterium | reverse complement strand
GGGGCCACGCGAAGTAAGTTATCAGTTACTTACAGCGGTCGTTAAGGCGCCCGCCACGCGGTCGAGCTCGTCCTCGGTCAGCTTCGTGTGGAACGGAAGCGCGAGCGCCCGCTCGAAGGCGGCGTCCGCACCCGGGAACGGGCCCTCGTCCCGGTAGGCCGAGAGCCGGTGCAGGGCGTAGGTGCCGATCTGCGCCTGGATGCCCTGGGCCCGCAGCGCGGCGAGGATCTCGTCGCGCCGGTCGACCCGGACGACGTAGGCCTGCCAGCCGTGCGTGTCGCCCTCGTCGGCCGAGGGCGTCTCGACGAGTCCGGCGAGCCGCTCCGTGTACCCCTCCGCCACCCGGCGGCGGGCCTCGAGCAGGTCGTCCAGGCGCCGGAGCTGCGGGATGCCGACCGCGCACTGGATGTCGGAGAGCCGGTAGTTCGTGCCGGGGCGGCGGATCTCGAAGCTGCCGTGCGGCTCGATGCCGTGGTGACGCATGCGGCGGATCGCGCCGGCGAGCTCCTCGTCGCTCGTCGTGACCGCCCCGCCCTCGCCCGTCGTCACGATCTTGCGCGGATGGAAGGAGAAGCAGCCCATCAGGCCGAGCCCGCCGCAGGGCCTCCCACGCCAGCGCGCTCCGAGCGCGCCGGCTGCATCCTCGACGAGCGCTAGCTCCGCCGGGACCGCGCTCTGCAGCGCCTCCCAGTCGAGCGGCCGGCCGAACAGGTGGACGGCGATGACGGCGCGGGTCGCCGGGGTGACCGCGTCGTAGACCCGGCCCGGCTCGAGGTTCATCGTGCGCGGGTCGACGTCGACGAGCACCGGGCGGGCGCCGGCGAGCGCGACGACGTTCGCGGTCGCCGGGAACGTGTAGGCGGGGAGGATCACCTCGTCGCCGGGCTCGAGGCCCAGCGCGAGCACGGCCAGGTGGAGCGCGGCCGTCCCCGACGAGACCGCGACCGCGTGCTCGACCGAGCACACACGCGCGAGCTCCGCCTCCAGCTCGGCCACCTTCGGGCCCATCGTCAGCTGGCCCGACTCGAGCACCTCCGCGACGGCCGCCGCCTCCTCGGCGCCCACGTCGGGGCGCGCGAGCCTGATGCGGCCGGCGGTCTCGGCCCGACTCGTCACGCCGGCGCCGGCTGCCGGGAGCGGTACCAGGCGATCGTGCGGGCGAGTCCCTCGTCGAGGTCGACCTTCGCCTCGAAGCCGAGCAGCTCCCGTGCCTTGTCCACGTTCGGGATGCGCAGCTCGACGTCGACCGAGCGGTGTGGCTCGAAGACGAGCGCGCTCGGCGCGCCGGTGAGCCGCTTGATGCGCTGCGCGAGGTCGTAGATCGTCACCGTCGAGCGCTTGTTGCCGATGTTGAAGCTCTGCCCGACGGCAGCCGGGTGCTCGAGTGCCAGGAGCACGCCCGCCACCATGTCGTCGACGTAGCACCACGCCCGGATCTGGGAGCCGTCGCCGCGGACGACGAGGTCACGCCCCTCGAGCGCCGCCTCGATGAAGGCGCGGATGGCGCCGCCGCCGATCTGGCCCGGCCCGAAGACGTTGAACGGGCGCACCGAGACGGCCGGGAGCCCGAGCTCGTCGTGGTAGGCGTGCGCCATGTGCTCGCCGGCGAGCTTCGACACCGCGTAGGTCCAGCGGGCCTCCCCGACCGACCCGGTCGTCGTCACCTGCCCCTCGTGGACGTTGAAGGCGTACTGGCCGAAGACCTCGCTCGTCGAGAACTCGATCAGCCGCTCGAGCGTGTCGCGCGTCGCGTGGGCGGCCTCGAGCACGTTGTAGGTGCCGATCAGGTTGACCCGCATCGTCCGCACCGGGCTCTCGAGCACGGTATCGACGCCGGCGATCGCGGCGCAGTGGACGACGTGGGTCGCGCCCGCGGCGAGCTCGCGCACGAGGTCGGCGTCGAGGACGTCCCCCTCGTGGAGCTCGAAGTTCGGATGGTCGGCCAGCTCGGTGCCCCGCAGAGCGTCGCGGTGGAGGTTGTCGAGCGCCACGATCGTGTTCTGCTCGACGAGTCGCCGTGCGAGCGTCGTGCCGATGAAGCCGGCTCCTCCCGTGACGAAGATCCGCTTGCCCGCGAGTGCCACCGCTCGAGTCTACGGCGTACCCTTCGAGAGATGCGCGCGCTCGCTCTGGCCGGACTCCTGCTCGCGGCCGTCGCCGGCGGCTGCGGCGCGGAGGAGGGCTCGGCTGCCGAGAGCGCCACGGAGCTGCGGATCACGCTCTGGCCGCAGGGCGTGGGCAAGCGCCCCACCAGGCGGTACACCCTCCGCTGCAACCCCGCGGGCGGCACCCTGCCGCGCGCGCGGCGTGCCTGCGAGGCGCTCGGGCGCCTGAGGCGGGCCTTCGCTCCCGTGCCGAGGACGATGGCCTGCACGCAGCTGTACCGCGGCCCCTCGGAGGCGCTCGTGACGGGCACCTTCGCGGGCCGGCCGGTGCGCGCCCGCTTCGATCGCACCGACGGGTGCCGGATCGCCCGCTGGGACAGGCACCGCTTCCTGCTGCCGGGGACGCCGGCCGCCCCGGCGTAGTGCACTAGCATCGCGCTCCGTGAGGAGCGTCCTCTTCGTCGGCGCGGGGCGCCACCAGCGCCGCGCCATCGTCCGCGCCCGGGAGCTCGGCGTGCGCGTCGTCGCCGTCGACCGCAACCCGGAGGCGCCGGGACTCGCCGAGGCAGACGTGGCCGAGACCGTCGACTTCAGCGACGTCTCCGCCGTGACCCGGATCGGGCGGCGCGAGGGCGTGGCGGGTGTCCTGACCGTCTCGGCCGACCGGGCGGTGCCCGTCGTCGCGGCGGTGGCCGAGGCGCTCGACCTGCCGGGGATCGGCAGCGAGACGGCGCACGCGATGACGCACAAGGTCGCGATGCGCCGCCGCCTGGCCGAGGCGGGGGTGCCGCAGCCGCGCTTCGCGTCTGTGCGGACGCTGCGCGAGGGGCGGCACGCGCTCGAGACGGTCGGCCTGCCGGCGGTGCTGAAGCCGGCGGACTCCGGCGGCCAGCGCGGCGTCTTCCGCCTCGCATCCGAGGACGACCTCGACGCGCACCTGCACGCGGCGCTCGCCGACTCGCCCACGGGCGAGGCGATCGTCGAGAGCTTCCACGAGGCGCTCGAGCTGAACGGGCTCGCGCTTGCGCGAGGCGGGGAGGTGGTGCCGCTGACGCTCTCCGATCGGCTGCGGCCGGCCGGTATCGGCTTCGGCGTCGGTTGGATCCACGTGTACCCGGCCCACCTGGACGAGGACGTGCTGGCGGAGGCGGAGCACGTCGTCTCGCGCGCGGTGCGGGCGCTCGGCCTGCGCGACGGGATCGCCTTTCCGCAGCTCCTCGTCTCCGCGGACGGCAGCGTGCGGGTGATCGAGGTGGCGGCGCGGATCCCGGGCGGCCAGATGGCGGACCTCGCGCGGCACGCGATCGGCCTCGACCTCGTCGAGATCGCGCTGCGCCAGGCCCTCGGCGTCGAGGTGCCGGACGAGCTCGCCTTCCCCCGCTACCGCCGGCCGCTCGCGATCCGCTTCCTGACCGCCGAGCCGGGGCCGCTGCCGACGGGACGGGTGCGCGGCTGGAGCGGCCTCGAGCGGGTGCTGGCGTTTCCGGGCGTGGTGCAGGCCGACGTGTTCCTGACACGCGGCGAGACGATCCGGCCGGTGCGGCTCGACGGCGACCGCCGCGGCTACGTGATCGCTGTCGGCGACACGAACGACGACGCGCTCGAGCGGGCGGAGGCTGCAGCCACGCTCCTCGACGTGGACGTCGAGTGACCTGCAGCTTCGACCTCGAGCACTACAGCGAGCTGCTCGCCGCCGCGGCGCGCGGCGGCTACCGCTTCGCCTCGTTCGAGAGCGACCCGCAGCCGGGCGACCTCCTGCTGCGCCACGACGTCGACCTCTCGCTCGAGGCCGCGCTCGAGCTCGCCGAGCTCGAGGCCGGGGCGGGAGCGCGCGCGACCTACTTCCTGATGCGAGACAGCGTCTTCTACAACCTCGCCTCGCCGCCCGGAGAGCGCGCCCTCGCGCGGCTGCGCGAGCTCGGCCACGCGGTCGGCCTGCACGCGCGCTACCCGCGAGCCGAGCTCGACGGGCGCTTCGATCCCGTGCTCGCCTGGCACAACCCCGATCCCGACTACATGTCCGCCTCGGTCGAGGGTGCAGCCAACGTGATGGAGCCGCGCTTCTTCTCGCCGGAGACCTATCGCTCCGACTCGAACCACGCCTGGCGCTCCGGCTGTCCGCACGAGGAGCTCCAGGCGAGGAGCTTCGAGTGGCTCCAGCTCCTCGTGCACCCGGAGATCTGGGTCTACCCGGGCGAGACGATGCGCCAGACCATGCTCGCCTTCCTGGAGGCGGAGCGCGAGCTACGCCTGCGCCACCTCGCCGAGGATCGGATCGACCTCTCGTGAGGGAGCTGACGGTCCTCGTCACCGCCTCCGGCGCCCCGGGAACGGCTGCCCTGCTGCGCGCGCTGCGAGAGAACGGCGAGCGCACGCTCCGCCTGGTCGGGACGGGCATGTCCGAGCGGGCGATCGGCCGCCACCTCTGCGACGCCTTCCACGTCGTTCCGGCCGGCTCGGACCCCGGCTTCGCCGAGGCGGTGCTCGATCTCTGCCGCCGGGAGGGCGTGGACGCCGTCCTGCCCCAGTCCTCGTACGACCTGCTCTCGCTCGCGGAGGCGCGGGAGCTCTTCGACGGCGTCGCCGCTCTCCTCGTCTCGGCGCCCGAGGCGATCCGCCGCTCGAACGACAAGGCGGAGACCTACGCACTGCTCGACCGCATCGGCGTGCGCGGGCCGGCCTGGCGCCGCGTGCAGGGTGGAGACGCCGTCGCGGCCGCCGCCCGGGAGCTCGGCTACCCCGAGCGAGACGTCTGCATGAAGCCCGTCTTCTCCTCCGGCTCGCGCGGCTTCCGCGTCCTCTCCGCCTCGGCCGACCGCCGCGAGCAGCTGCTGTCGAACCGGCCCGGCGTGGCGGAGGCCATGCGGCTCGAGGACCTCGTCGAGCTGCTCGGGGAGAACGAGACGGAGCTGCTCGTGATGGAGCTCGCGACGGGCGGGGAGCGCACGGTCGACGGCTTCGCGCGCGGCGGGCGGATCCTGCTCGGCCACCCGAAGACGCGCGAGGCGATGCGCGCGGGTCTCGCCATGTACTTCAGGACGCTCGACGACCCGGCGCTGATGGAGACCGCGGCGAGGATCGTCGCCGAGCTCGAGCTCGACCACTTCTTCAACATCCAGCTCGTCGGCGAGCACGTGATCGAGATCAACCCGCGCATCTCGACGATCGTCTACCAGGAGGACCTGAACCTCCCCTACCTCGGGGTCAAGCACGCCCTCGGCGAGATCTCGGAGGAGGAGCTCCGCGCCCTCGCCGCGCGGGTGCGCCCGGGGCGGGTGGCGCTGCGCTACTTCGACCAGGTGGAGTGGGACTCCGCGTAGTCCACTGTCCGGTCAACACGGCCGGCATCCCGTGGGCGAACGTGCAGGCGCTGCGGCGCCGGGGCGTCGACGCGAGGCTCGTCGTGTTCGAGCGCTACCGCCTGCACCCCGAGGCCGACCTCGACCTCGCGCGGCCGCCGGGCTTCCTCGGCCGGCAGGCGGTGCAGTGGCGCGCGCTCGCCCGACTCCTGCCCGAGACCGACGTCTTCCACTTCTACTTCGGCCTCACGCTCGTGCCGAAGTCGCTGCAGTTCCCGATCCTGCGGGCCCTGCGCAAGAAGTCCGTCTTCCACTACCTGGGCTCGGACATCCGCGGCAAGACGCCCGCCGAGCTCGCCTTCGGCAGGCGCGCCGGCGCGCAGGTCGTCGGCTCCTATGACGCGCTCCGCTGGGTACCCGAGGCGGAGGTGATCCCGCCCGGGCTCGACCTGGCGCGCTTCCAGCCGGCGCCGCCGCCCGAGCGCGCCCGGCCGCTGATCGTGCACGCGCCCTCGAGCCGTGCCCGCAAGGGCACCGAGCACGTAGTCGCCGCCTGTGCGGGGCTCGACGCCGACCTCGAGATCGTCGAGGGGCTGCACCACGACGAGGCCAAGGAGCGCTACCGCGCCGCGGACATCGTCGTCGACCAGCTGAACGCCGGCTGGCACGGCATCTTCGCCCTCGAGGCGATGGCCCTCGCCAAGCCCGTAGTCGGCCACCTGCGCGAGGAAGCCGTGCGGCGGAGCGAGGAGGGCTACGGCGTCCGCGTCCCGATCGTCCCGGCGACGAGGGAGACGCTGCGCGAGCGCCTCGCCGAGCTCGTCTCCTTGCCGCAGGAGCGCCGCCGGATCGGTGCCGCGAGCAGGGCCTACGTCGAGCGGGTGCACGACATCGAGCGGGTCGCCGACCGCCTGCTCGACCTCTACGCTCGGGTGTAAGTGCTCACCGGCAGAAATGCGGTGCCGCAGAGCCGCGCGAAAACCGAGCAGGCCAAGGACGCAGGGAGGCCGCGTACCTGGAAGGTATGGGGCCGACCGAGGACGACGGCGTGCGCCGGTTTGCAGCCGGCTCAGCGCCGCCGTCTCTCTGCCGGGGGGCACTAGAGGTGCTCGGGCAGCTGAAGCGGCTCGCGCGTCACTCCGCGATCTACGGGCTCGGCGGGATCGTCTCGCGGATCGTCGCCGTCTTCCTCCTGCCCCTTTACACGCGCTACCTCGATCCGCCCGCCCTCGGCGCGGTCGGCGTGCTCGTGGCGCTCACGGCCATCCTCGTGACGATCCTGCGCGGCGGGATCTCGAGCGCCTTCTTCCGCTTCTACTTCGACTCGGAGGAGCCGGCACGGCGGATCGTCGTCCTGCGCACCGCCTTCTGGTTCACGATGGCGACCGCGACGCTCGGCCTCGCCGCGGGGCTCCTGCTCGCCCGGCCGATCTCGGAGGCACTCTCGCTCGGCGACCCCACCCTCGTCCGCGCCGCCTTCGTCGGCCTGTGGGCGCAGATGAACTACGAGCAGCTCACCGCCCTCTTCCGCGTCGAGGAGCGCTCGCTCGGCTTCCTCGCCGCGAGCCTCGTCAACATCGCCTTCACCGTCGCGGCCACGGTCGTTCTCGTCGTCGGCTTCGAGCAGGGCGCGCTCGGGCTGATCGTGGGCAACTTCACCGGCACCCTCGTCGTCTACCTCGCCCTGCTCGGCTACCGGCGCGAGCAGC
>JACCZA010000384.1 GCA_013696185.1 Actinomycetota bacterium | reverse complement strand
GCGCTCTACATCGGCGCGAACTTCGGCGCGGGCCCGCGGGACTCGCTCATGCTCGTCGGCAGCAGGCGCACCGGCCTGCGGATCGGCGCCGTGCGGGCCTCGATCGAGCTGGCCGCGCTGGCACTCGGGTTCCTGCTCGGCGGCAGCGCGGGTCTCGGCACGATCGCCTTCGCGCTTCTCGTCGGACCCTCCGTCGAGCTGTCGTTCGGCCTGCTGGGTCGTTCGCCGCTGATGGTGCAGCCGCGAGTGGAGGCAGTCGCCCCGCGCCCGGTTCATTAGCATCCTCGTCGATGCAGACCCTGCTGCGCACGCCGCTGCATGCGCGCCACGTCGCGCTCGGTGCGCGCCTCGTCCCGTTCGCGGGGTGGGAGATGCCCGTCCAGTACGACGGGGTGATCGCCGAGCACCGTGCGGTGCGCGCCGACTGCGGCGTCTTCGACGTCTCGCACATGGGCGAGCTCGAGGTCGAGGGGCCCCGGGCGGCGGAGCTCCTGCAGGGACTGCTCTCCAACGACCTCGAGCGGATCGGCCCCGGAGAGGCTCAGTACACGCTGCTGACGAACGAGCGCGGCGGCATCGTCGACGACCTCATCGTCTACCGACTCGGCACGTTCCGGTACCTCCTGATCGTGAACGCCTCGAACCGCGCGGAGGACTTCGCCTGGCTGCGGGAGCGCGAGCTGACGGGCTCGGACGTGCGCGACGTCTCGGACGACTACGCGCTCCTCGCCGTGCAGGGGCCGAGCTCGATCGAGCGGCTCGAGCTGGGGCAGGCGCGCGCCTTCACGTTCGCCGAGGAGCGGATCGACGGTGTCGACTGCATGGTCTGCCGGACGGGGTACACCGGCGAGATCGGCGTGGAGCTGCTCTGCGCAGCCGAGGACGCGGAGGCGCTCTGGGACGCGGTGCTCGAGCGCGGTGCCCTGCCGTGTGGGCTCGCAGCCCGCGACACGCTGCGCCTCGAGGCCTGCTATCCGCTCCACGGCCACGACATCACGCCCGAGACGGACGCGATCGCCGCCGGCCTCGGCTGGGCATGCGCGCTCGACACGGCCTTCACGGGCGCCGCGGAGCTGCGGCGGATCAAGGCCGAGGGGCCCGACCGCAGGCTCGCGCCCTTCGTGCTCGAGGAGCGTGGCGTGCCGCGCGAGGGGATGGCGATCGAGGGCGGCGGCCGTGTCACGTCCGGCACGCACTCGCCGATGCTCGACCGCGGCATCGGCCTCGGGTACGTCGCCGCGGAGCAGGCGGCGCCGGGCAGCGAGCTGTCGATCGACGTGCGCGGCCGGTCGCGCCGCGCGCGCGTCGTCCCGAAGCCGATCTACAAGCGAGCAAGGACGGCGTAAATGGCGGGCAACCCGACGGAGAGCTATCCCGACGACCTCAGGTACCACCGCGAGCACGACTGGGCTCGCATCGAGGGAGACGAGGCGACGCTCGGCATCACCTGGCACGCGGCCGACGCGCTCGGCGAGCTCGTGCACTACGAGCCGCCGGAGGAGGGCTCGACGATCGAGCTCGGCTCGAGCTACGGCGAGGTCGAGTCGGTCAAGGCGGTCTCGGACGTGATCGCCCCGCTGTCCGGGGAGGTGCTGGAGGTGAACGCGAAGGTGGTCGAGGCGCCCGAGACGGTGAACGAGGATCCCTACGGGGAGGGGTGGCTCGTGCGCGTACGTCTGAGCGACCCGTCGCAGGTGGACGGGCTGATGGACGCGGAGGCCTACCGGGCTCACGTCGCCGAGCAGTGAGCCCGGCGGCCCTCGAGCGCACGGCGCCATGGGCCTGAGCTCCCTCTCCCTGACCGAGCGCGACAGCCGGGCGATGCTCGAGGCGATCGGCGTCGCGAGCGTCGACGAGCTCTTCGCCGACATCCCCGAGGCCCTCCGGCTCGATCGCCCGCTCGCGCTCGAGCCTGCCCTCTCCGAGCCGGAGCTCGTCGCCCACCTCGAGGAGCTCGCCTCGCGCAACGTGCACACGGGCGCGGAGCTCTCGTTCCTCGGCGCCGGCATGTACGACCACTACGTGCCCGCCGTCGTGGACGCGATCCTCGCCCGGGGCGAGTTCCTGACCGCCTACACGCCCTACCAGCCGGAGCTGAGCCAGGGCGTCCTGCAGGCGATCTTCGAGTACCAGACGGCGATCTGCGAGCTGACGGGGATGGACGTGTCGAATGCCTCCGGCTACGACGGCACGGCCGTCGCTGCGGATGCCTGCTACGTCGCAAAGCACGTGACCGGGCTGTCGAAGGTCGTCGTCACCGAGGCCACGAGCCCGCAGGTGCGCCAGGTCGTGAAGACCTACGCGCCGGGCTTCGGGCTCGAGGTCGTCGAGGTGCCGCACCGCGGCGGCGCCACCGACCCCGACGAGCTGCGGGCGGCTGCCGAGGGCGCCGCCTGCGCCATCTTCCAGCAGCCGAACGCCTTCGGCTGTCTCGAGCCGGCACCACAGCTCGCCGCCGCGGCGAACGACGCCGGGGCGCTCGCGATCGCCCACGTCGACCCTGTCTCGCTCGGCGTGCTCGAGGCACCGGGACGCTACGGCTGCGCGCTCGCGATCGGCGAGGGCCAGGGTGCCGGGAACGCGCTCTCCTACGGCGGCCCGCACTACGGCTTCCTCGCAGCGAAGGCGGAGTACACGCGACGCCTGCCCGGGCGCATCATCGGGGAGACGACCGACGCGAGCGGGGCGCGAGGCTATGTCCTGACACTGCAGACCCGCGAGCAGCACATCCGCCGGGAGAAGGCGACCTCGAACATCACCACGAACCAGACGCTCCTGGCCATCGCCGGACTCGTCCATCTCTCCTGGCTCGGCCCGCAGGGGCTGCGCGAGGTGGGGGAGACCTGCATGGCCCTCTCCGCCTACGCGAAGGAGCGCCTGACGGAGCGGGGGCTCGACCTCGTGTTTCCCGAGCAGGCAACGTTCAAGGAGTTTGCCGTCTCCGTCGGACGGAGCGGTCGGGAGGCGATCCGCGCTGCCCGCCGGCAGGGGGTGCACCCGGGCTACGCCCTCGGTCGCGACTACCCGGGTCTCGAGGAGGCGCTGCTCGTCGCGGTGACCGAGAAGCGCACCCCGGCGGACATCGACCGTCTCGCCGAGGTGCTCGGCGGATGAAGCTGGTCTACGAGAAGTCCCAGCCGGGGCGCCGGGCCTCGTCGCTGCCGCGCTACGACCTGCCCGCCGCCGAGGTGCCCGAGGAGCTCCGCCGTGCCGAGGCGCCGCGGCTCCCCGAGCTCGCCGAGCCGGAGCTCGTGCGCCACTTCACCGAGCTGTCCACGCGCACGTTCGGCATCGACACCGGTTTCTACCCGCTCGGCTCCTGCACCATGAAGCACAACCCGAGGGTGAACGAGCGGGTCGTCGCGCTCCCCGGCTTCCGCGACCTTCACCCTCATCAGGAGGAAGAGGCTTCGCAGGGGGCGCTCGAGCTGATGTGGCGCCTGCAGGGCATCCTGGCCGAGATCGCAGGGCTCGAGGCCGTCTCGCTGCAGCCGGCGGCGGGCTCGCAGGGCGAGCTGACCGGCCTGATGCTGATGCGCGCCTACTTCGCCGATCGGGGCGAGGAGCGTGACACCGTCATCACCGCCGACACCGCGCACGGCACCAATCCCGCGAGCGTGACGATGGCCGGCTACCGGCTGCAGAAGGTGGAGACGGACGTGCGTGGCAACCTCGACCTCGACGACCTCCGCGTGAAGGTGAACGAGCGCACGGCGGGGCTGATGCTGACGAACCCCTCCACGCTCGGCCTCTTCGACGAGCACATCGCGGAGGTGGCAGGCATCTTCCACGCCGCCGGCGCGCTCCTCTACTACGACGGCGCCAACCTGAACGCCGTCTGCGGCATCTCGCGGCCGGGGGACATGGGCTTCGAAATCGTCCACTTCAACTTGCACAAGACGTTCTCCCAGCCCCACGGCGGGGGCGGGCCGGGAGGAGGTCCCGTGGCCGTGCGCGCGTCGCTCGAGCCGTACCTGCCCGTGCCGGCCGTCGTGCGCGAGGGCGAGACCTTCCGCCTCGACTACGACCGCCCGCGCTCGATCGGCAAGGTGCGCGGCTTCTGCGGCCCCTTCGGGGTCTTCGTGCGCGCCTACGCCTACATCCGCTCGTACGGCCCGGACCTGCGGCGCATGTCCGAGACAGCGGTGCTGAACGCGAACTACCTGCTCGCGCGGCTGCGCGAGGCCTACGAGCTGCCGTTCGACCGACTCTGCATGCACGAGTTCGTCCTGAGCGCTCGCGGACTCAAGCGCGAGCACGGCGTCAGCGCGCTCGACGTCGCGAAGCGGCTGATGGACTACGGCTTCCACCCTCCGACGATCTACTTCCCGCTCGTGGTGCCCGAGGCGCTCATGATCGAGCCGACCGAGACCGAGACGAAGGAGACCCTCGATGCCTTCGTCGAGGCCATGCTCGCGATCGCCCGCGAGGCCGCCGAGCAACCCGCCCTCCTGAAGGAGGCCCCGCACGGTCGACCCGTCGGCCGCCTCGACGAGGTGAAGGCGGCGAGGCGGGCGATCGTCAGGTTCGGCTTCGAGCAGCATCCCGACCTCTCGCAGGAGTCGGGTGAGCCCCGGTCGCTCGAGGCCCAGAAGGGCGCGTGAGCACGGGTGCCCGGGGCGAAGGGGAGCGGCGTGTGGACGCGCGAGGCACTCGGGAGGAGGGTCGCCGAGCTCGAGGAGCACCACGCCGGAGAGGACTTCGTCGCGGCGGTCGAGCGCTTCGCGGCGTCGCTCGAGCACGGCGAACGGGATCTGCTCGAGTCGATCCTGCTCGAGCGCTCGGGCGGGCTCGAGCGCGCCCTCGAGCAGCGCATCGACGCGCGGGGCTGGCTCCGACGGCTGTGGGACTCGTCGGACGGGCGACCGACGCAACGTGCGAGGGCTGACCGGGGCCGGCGAGAGCGGCGCCGGCCAGGCGGCTAGCCCCGGTCGGGGAGGAGGTCCGCCTCGATGCCCGGCAGCGCGTCGATGCTCTCCCGGTTCCTCGCCTCCACGTAGGCGAGCACGCCGGCCGGCCCGTCCCGGCGCAGCCGGCTCTGGATCCAGGCGAGCTGCTGCGAGCGCGGGCCCTCGTAGCGCATCGTCGGCACCCCGTAGCCGCAGGAGTCGGCGATCCGGCTGAGCTCGATCGTGATGACCGAGCGCGCGCCGTCGGCCGCGGCCTCGATGCCGCCGAAGTCGAGCCGCTGCAGGAGATCCTCGAAGGCCGGGTCGCCGACCTGGGTCACCGACCCGCGCCCGTGCAGCCGCACGATCCGCGGCGGGCCCTCGAAGGCGCAGAACATGACGACGATGCGGCGGTTGTCGCGCAGGTGCGAGATCGTCTCCACCCCGCTGCCGACGAAGTCGAGGTAGGCGACGGTGGTCGCGTCGACGATGCGGAAGCTCTCGATGCCCCCCTTCGGCGACACGTTGACGTGGCCGTCCGGCCCGCTCGGAGCAGTCCCGACGAAGAAGAGCCGCTGCCTGCCGATCCAGTCGGCGAGCCTGTCGTCGATCGCGTCGTAGAGCTTGCCCACCGCGACCGAAGGGTAGAGGAGGCCGCTACGCCGTCGCCGTCGTGCGCGACCGCGTGCGGGGAGCGGCTGCGAGCTGGCCGCACGCCGCGGCGATGTCCCGCCCGCGGGTGAGGCGCACGGTGGTCGGGATCCCGGCGCGGCCGAGCACGGCCTTGAAGGAGGCGATCGCCCCGCGCGAGGAACCGTCGTAGAGCCCCGTCGGGTTGTACGGGATCAGGTTGACGGTGAACGCCTCCCGTCCGAGCAGCGCGGCGAGCCGGCGCGCCTGCTCGGCGCCGTCGTTCACGCCGGCGAGCATCACGTACTCGACGAACACCCGGCGCCTGCGCCGCTCGAAGGAACGCCGGCAGGCCGCGATCACGTCGGCGATCGGGTAGCGGTCGTTCACGGGCATGATCCTGCTCCTGAGCTCGTCGTCGGGGGCGTGCAGCGAGAGCGCGAGCCTGATCGGCTCCTCGACCTCGTCCACGAAGCGCCGCAGGCCGGGCAGCCAGCCGACCGTCGAGATCGTGGTGCGGCGGTGCGCGATGCCGACGTCCGGCAGCCGCCGTGCCGCCTCGAGCACGTGGTCCAGGTTCAGCATCGGCTCGCCCATGCCCATGAAGACGCAGTGATCGAGCCGCTCGAGGCGTCGGAAGTGCAGCGCCTGGTCGAGGATCTCCGACGGCGTCAGGTTGCGGCCGAAGCGCATGGCGCCCGTCGCGCAGAAGCTGCACGTGAGCGGGCAGCCCGACTGGGACGAGACGCAGAGCGAGCGCCGCCCGTCGCGGTAGCGCATCAGCACCGACTCGACCGGATGACCGTCGCTCGTACGGAAGAGCGCCTTCACCGTGCCGTCGCGACTCTGCGACTCCTCCTCGAGGGTGAGGGTGGAGAAGGGCACAGCCTCGGCGAGCCGCTCGCGGAGCGACGCCGGCACGTTCGTCATCGCCTCGTACCCAGGGCCACCGCGCGCCGCCCAGTCCCAGACCTGGCGGGTGCGGTAGGAGGGCTCGCCGAGGTCGACGAGGACGGCGTCGAGGCGCTCGAGATCCACGGGGCGAGGGTAGCGGCCTCGGGCGACTCAGAGCTCTCCGGCCCCGTCACAAAGTTGCCACGCGGCGGCGCGGCGCCTCGTGCTACCGGGGTCCGACCCCGTCCCCGAACCTCGTCCCCGCCGGGACGCGGGGGCCACGAGGACCGGCGATCCCGCCAGGTCCCGAGAGCGATCGAGGAGCGCAGCGACACCACTCGGCGGCCGGCACCGACCTTCGGCGAGAATGCCGGAGTGATCGATCTGCGCTCCGATACCGCGACCCGGCCCACGGCGGGAATGCGGCGCGCGATCGCCGAGGCCATCGTCGGCGACGAGCAGAAGCGGGAAGACCCCACCGTCCTCGAGCTCGAGCGCCGTGGAGCCGCGCTGCTCGGACAGCAAGAGGCGGTCTACCTCCCGACTGCGACGATGGCCAATCAGATCGCGCTGCGGATCCTGACCGAGCCCGGCGACGAGCTTCTCGCCGAGGAGAACTCGCACGTGCTGCTGTCGGAGCTCGGTGGGCCCGCCGTCCACTCGGGCCTCGTCACCCGAGGGCTCCCGGGGGTGGCGGGGAGGTTCTCGCCCGATCAGATCCGCGCCGCCTTCCGCGATCGCTCGAGCATGCACGTGTCACCGACGCGCCTCGTCGTGATCGAGGACACGCACAACAGCTCGGGCGGGCGCGTGTGGCCGACGGCCGAGATCGAGGCGATCGCCCGGACGTGCGAGGAGCTCGAGCTGCGCCTGCACCTGGACGGCGCGCGGCTCGCGAACGCGGCGGTCGCCTCCGGCGTCTCGTGCGCCGAGATCGGCCGGCACTTCGACACCGTCACGCTCTGCCTCTCGAAAGCCCTGGGCTGTCCGCTGGGAGCGCTCCTGGCGGGCTCGCCGGAGCGGATGGCCAAGGCTCGAAGGAACAAGCACCTCTTCGGTGGGGCGATGCGCCAGGCGGGCATCGTCGCAGCGGCGGGTCTCTACGCGCTCGACCACCACCTCGAGCGGATCGGCGAGGACCACCTGCGTGCGCGGCGCCTTGCAGAGGGGCTCGCCGAGGCCGGGCTGCCGATCGACCTCGAGCAGGTCGAGACGAACTTCGTCCAGCTCGACCTTGCGCCGCTCGGCCTGCCAAGGGGCGAGGCGCTGCAACGGCTGGCCGAGGCCGGGGTCGGCCTCTCGACGACCGTCTATCCGACGAAGCTCCGCGCCGTCACGCATCTCGACGTCTCCGACGAGGACGTCGACCGTGCACTGGAGGCGATCCCCCGGGCGCTCGGAGTCCTTGTCCGCGTCTGAGACACTCGCCGGAGCGCTGCGAGGGATCCTGCGAGAGCGGCAGGCGGAGCACCGCCTGCCGAGCGTGAGCGCGTGCGTCTTTCGCGCCGGCGAGATCCTCTGGGCCGAGACCGTCGGGCTGGCTGACGTGGAGGCGAGGCGCGAGGCGGTGCCCGACACGCAGTACCGCATCGGCTCGATCACGAAGACCTTCACCGCCGCCTCGATCATGCAGCTGCGGGACGCGGGCGCGCTCGATCTCGACGATCGCCTGGGCGATCACCTCCCGGAGGGCCCGCACTCGAGCGCGACGCTCAGACGGCTGCTGGCGCACCTCTCGGGCCTGCAGCGTGAGCCGCCGGGCGAGATCTGGGAGACGCTCGAGCTGCCCTCGCGCGAAGAGCTCCTCGCCGGGCTCGCCGATGCGCGGCAGGTGCTGAAGCCGGGCGAGCGCTGGCACTACTCGAACCTCGCGTTCGTCCTGCTCGGCGAGGTCGTCGCGAGCCGCTCGGGCGGGAGCTGGGAGGAGTACGTGCGCACGCGTCTGCTCGAGCCAATCGGCTTGGCGCGGACGACGTTCGGCCCCGAGGCGCCGTTCGCGGAGGGCTACTTCGTCGAGCCGTACTCGGAGACGGTGCTGAGGGAGCGGCGGCTCGATCTGCGCGGTGTCGCGCCCGCCGGCCAGCTCTGGAGCACGACCGAAGACCTCGCGCGCTGGGGCTCCTTCCTGGCTGATCCCGACCCGGCCGTGCTCGCGACGGCGACGGCCGAGGAGATGCACGCGCTCCAGGTGATGGCGGACCCGGAGCGCTGGGAGCTCGGCTGGGGGCTCGGGCTCATGCTCTACCGCCGCGGCGCGCGCCTCTACGCCGGGCACGACGGAGGCATGCCCGGCCACCTGGCCGGCCTCGTCTTCAGGCGCCTCGACCGGGTGGGCGCGGTCGCCCTCACGAACTCCGGCTCGAATACCGACCCGACCGCGCTCGCGCTCGACCTCGCCGAGAAGACGCTCGAGCTCGAGCCCCCGGCGGTCGGGGCGTGGCGCCCCCAGGAGGGCCCGCCTGCCGGCCTGCAGGACGTGCTCGGCCGGTGGTGGTCGGAAGGTGCCGAGTTCGTCTTCCGGTTCCGGAGCGGCAGGCTCGAGGCCGCGCTCGCGCACGATCCGAGGAGGCGTCCACCCGCCGTCTTCGAGCCGGTCGGAGCAGATGTGTACCGGACGGTCTCGGGTAGAGAGCACGGGGAGGAGCTGCGCGTCGTCCGGCACCCGAGCGGCGAGGTCTCGAAGCTCCTCTGGGCGACCTACTCGTTCACGCGCCGCCCGGGGATCTTCGGAGCCGGCTAGGGAGAGACCGGCACGATCTCGACCCGCGCGCGTCACACCCGTTCACGCGTTCGGACGGTACGCTGAACGTAGGGGTGGGGGCATTCCTCCCGTTACCCGGCCGCGTCAATCACGGTGCTCGCGCCCCGTGCGCCCACCCTGCACTCGGCGGCGTACTCCTCGGCTACTCGTACTGCAGCGCGTTCAGCACGTTGAGTCGTGCCGCTCGCCGCGCAGGCAGGATCGCGGCGAGCACCCCCGCGACGATCGCGACCACCGTGAAGACGATCAGGAGCCCGATCGGGAGCGAGAAGCGGACGTCGAACTGCGAGAGCGCGCGCGTCACCATGGCGGCGAGGAAGATCCCGAGCGGCAGCCCGAGGGCGGCACCGATCAGCGCGGTGATCACGCTCTCCTGGCGGATCATCTTCCTCACCTGGATCCGCTCCATGCCGACCGCGCGCAGCATGCCGAGCTCGCGCGTCCGCTCGAACACGCTCAGGACGAGGGTGTTCACCATGCCGAACAGGCTCACGATCACCGAGAGGGCGAGGAGCACATACAGCATGATCAGGAACTGGTTGAAGTCCTCGTCCTGCTGCGTGATCCAGTCCTCCCGCGTCTGCACCTTCGCATCCGGGAAGGCGGCGACGGCGCGCTCGAGCGCCGCCTGCGTCGAGGCTCCGGGGTCGCCCGGGACGTTGACGAACGTGAACTGGTTGCGCGGCCGCTCGTAGAGGGTGTCGAACGTCGACTTCTGGATGCTCACGCTGCCGAGGAGCGGGTAGAACGGCGGCGCCTCGTAGATGCCCTTGACCACGAGCTGCAGGCGCTTGCCGGAGGGGGTCAGCAAAGGGAAGCGCTCACCGATCGCGAGCTCCTCGTCCTCGGCGAAGCCCTTGTCGACCACGGCGCCGTTTCGCCCGAGATCGCGCAGGACGGCGTCGGAGCCGTCCTTCCAGTCGAAGTTGTAGGCACGGGTGATCGTGCCCGGGTCGATGCCGGTCAGGTAACCGTCCGTGTCGCCGAGCTTGGCGAGATCGGCGCGGACGTCGGTGGTCAGCTCGGCGCCCGGGGTGCGCGCGGCCGCCTCGCCCGCCGCGGCGACGAACGGGGTGAACCCGTCCTGCGACGTGAGCACGAAGTCTGCCGCCACCTGGTCCTCGATCGCGCCGCGGTTCGAGGCCTTCATGCCGTTGGACAGCGTCGCGATGAAGGTCACGAGCGCGAGCCCGATCATGAGCGCTGCCGCCGTCGCCGCCGTCCGGCCCGTGTTGCGGCGCGAGTTCTCCCTGGCCAGGCGGCGGATCGAGCGCTCGGGGCGGAGCGACGGGAAGCCCGTCTCCGAGGAGAGCCCGACACGGCGCAGCCCCTTGCGGACGACCCAGAGCAGGGCGGTCACGGGCACGAAGAGCACGCCGAGCACGAGCAGGACGCCCTGCGCGAGCGGTCCGGTCGCCTGGGCGAGGGGGCGAATGAGCCGCGACGAGAGCATGCCGACGCCGAGGAAGAGCCCGATCGTCCCGCCCGCGATCGAGAGCAGCCGTTGGGCGGTCCCGAGGTCGTCGTCGAACATCGCGTAGAGGAGGAGCGCGAGCGCTCCGGCGACGATCGCGCCCGCCACGTAGGGCTGGAAGGCCGCGAACCGCGACCGGGGCAGCGTCGCGCCCTCGCGGACTGCCGCGATCGGCGGGACGCGGGTCGCGCGGATCGCGGGAGCGAGGCCGGCGACGAGCGTGACGACCACGCCGACGAGTAGCGAGGCGACGAACGTCCGGGTGGCGTAGACCATCGCCGTCGTCGGCAGGCCGAGGCCGAGCGCGTCGAAGAGGGCGTTGAGGCCCCGAGCCAGCCCGAAGCCGAGGAAGAGGCCGATCACCGATGCGAGCACGCCGATCACGAGCGCCTCCAGGATCACGGCGCCGAGCACCTGCCGCCGGGAGGCGCCGATCATGCGCAGGGTGGCGAACTCGCGCGTGCGCTGCGCGACGGTGATCGAGAGCGTGTTGAAGATCACGAAGGCGCCGACGAAGAGCGCGATCCCGCCGAACGCCAGCAGGAAGTAGCGAATGAAGCTCGTGAACTCGCTCACCTCCTCGCTGTCATCCGAGGCCTGCTCGCTGCCGCTCTGCACCTTCACGCTGCTCGGCAGAGCCTCGGTCAGGTCGGCGACCAGCTCCTGCGAGGTGACTCCGTCACGCGCCGCCACGGAGATCGCGTCGAACTGCCCCTCGCGCTCGAGCAGCTCCTGCGCCGTCGGAACGTCGAAGACGGCGAAGGTCGCGGTGCCGAGCGACTCGACGCTGCCGTAGCGCGCGAGCCCGACGACGCGGAAGCGCTCGACCGGCTTCAGGCTCGCCACGCCGACGAGATCGCCGACCTTGTAGCCCTGGTCGTCGGCGGTGCCGGCATCGATCACGACCTCGTGCCTGCCCGTCGGCCAGCGGCCCTCGAGCAGGTTCAGCGGGTTGAAGCGGGCGACGCCCGGAGACGTGTCGAGCCCGAAGCCGAGCGCGGGTGCCCCGTTCGTGTTGATCGCCTTGCCCTTGCGGTCGAGGATCTTGGCAGCCGTCTCGTCGACGACGAAGCCCGACGCCGCCTCGACCCCCGGGGCCTTGCGCACCCGCGCGAGCAGATCTTGCGGCACGCCCGGGGTTTGCGCCTGCTCGCCCTGGAACGAGATGTCGGCCGAGCGGCCGGAGACGACGGCGTCCGTGCCCGCGTAGGACTCGGTGAAGATGGCGGTGAAGGCCTTGTCGATCGTGTCGGTGAGGACGAAGGTGCCGCTCACCATCGCGACGCCGAGGACGATGGCGAGCGCAGTCAGCGCTGCGCGCAGCTTGCGACCGGCGAGCCCCTTGAGCGCGACGCCGATCATCGGGCGGTCAGCTCCTCCATGGCGGCGAGCACCTCGCTCTGCGTCGAGCGGCCGAGGTCGCGCACGATCAGGCCGTCTGCCAGGAAGAGCACGCGGTCGGCGATCGCGGCGGCGCGGGCCTCGTGGGTGACCATCACGAGCGTCTGGCCGTAGCGCTGCACCGACTCGCGCAGGAGCTCGAGGATCTCGCCCCCCGTGCGCGAGTCGAGGTTGCCCGTCGGCTCGTCCGCGAAGACGACGGTCGGCCGGCTGACGAGCGCGCGCGCGACCGCGACGCGCTGCTGCTGACCGCCCGAGAGCTCGGAGGGCCGGTGGCGCAGGCGTTCGCCGAGGCCGACGCGCTCGATCAGGTCGTCGAAGAACTCGCGGTCGGGCTTGCGTCCCGCGATCGAGAGCGGCAGCACGATGTTCTCCTCGGCGCTCAGCATGGGCAGCAGGTTGAAGAACTGGAAGACGAAGCCGATGTGCTTGCGGCGGAGCTTCGTCACCTCCGTGTCGCTCAGCTGGCCGAGGCGCGTGCCCGCGATGTCGACGGAGCCCGAGGTCGGCCTGTCGAGCGCCGCCAGGATGTGCATCAAGGTCGACTTGCCCGACCCGGACGGCCCCATGATCGCCGTCAGGTTGCCGGCGTCGACGTCGAGCGAGACGCCGCGCAGCGCATCGACAGCGGTCTCGCCCTCGCCGTAGCGGCGGGCGAGGTCGTGCGCAGAGACGACGGGGGTCGAGCTCGTGGTGGTGGGCTGGCTCGCGGTCAGGGTCTCGCTCATCTTGGCGTCCTCCGGTGCGGGGTGCGCGTTCACCGTAAAGGGCGGCTCAGGGACGGGACAATACGGTTAACCACACCTCTACCGATCGCCCGCGACGAAGAAGGCTGCGGCGACTGCAGCGTAGAGGACGATCAGCGCCGCTCCCCGGCCGCGGCTCGACTTGCCCTGTGCCAGCAGGGCGGCGGTGACCGCCGCCGAGCCGCCGATCGCCGCCAGCTCGACGGGGCGGAAGGAGAGCGCGAGTGGGTCGATCAGGTAGGAGAGGAGCGCCACCGCGGGCACGAGGAAGACGGCGACCTGCGCGCTCGACGAGAGCGCGATCTCCGCAGCCAGCCTGATCTGACCGCGCGCGGCGACCACGACCGCGCCGCCGTGCTCGGCGGCGTTGCCGACGATCGCGACGATCACCGCCGCGATGAAGAAGTCGCTCAGCCCCGCGCTCTCGGCGAAGCTCTCGAGCGAGCCGACCAGGATCTCCGCGATCAACGCGGTCGCGACGGTCGCAGCCGCGAGCACGCCGAGCGAGCGGCGCATCGACCAGCCGGCCACGGCCTCCTCGCTCGAGACGTGCATGAGGCGGTGACGGCGGAGCGACACGTAGGTGACCGCGACGTAGAGCAGGAGCAGCGCGATCGACGGCGGGATCGAGAGCCTGGCGATCGAGCTGCGCTCGGGGTCGCCGTCGAAAGCCGGGATCGACGGGATCAGGAAGCAGAGGACGGCCGCCCCGACGAGCCCGAGCGAGACGAAGCTCGACTGCCGGTCGATCTCACCGCGCCCGCCGAAGAGCAGCGAGAAGCCGAGCACGAGCAGGAGGTTGCCGACCACGCTGCCCGAGAGCGAGCCGCGGACGACCTCCGTCAGCCCGTCGGCGAGCGCGAAGAGGGCGATGATCAGCTCGGGAGCGTTGCCGAAGGTCGCGTTCAGGAAGCCGCCGATCCCCGGTCCCGTGTGACGGGCTGCGTGCTCCGTGGCCTCACCGATCAACCAGGCCAGCGGGATCAGGGCGCCCGCGGAGAGGACGAAGTCGACGTTCGGGTCCGGGTGGAGGAGGTAGTGGACGAGGATCGCGAGCGGAGCGAGAGCAAGTGACGTCCAGAGGATCCTGCGGAGCATCCGCGCACCCTATGGGTCCGGCCTGCGACGTCGCCGGTCGTAGGCTTGCGATCGTGATCGAGGCGGTGCTCTTCGACTGGGGCGACACGCTGATGCAGTTCGTCTACGACCCGGAGCTCGTCGAGGCGGGCCACCGCGCGGGGCTCGAGGCGATCGGTCGCGACGGGCTGCCGGAGTCGGCGCTCGTCGCCGAGCACTTCAGGGAGCACTACGAGCCGCTCTTCTGGGCGCCCGGGACGGTCGACGAGCTGGAGTACCCGGGGCTCGTGCGGACGCTGCTCGGCGATTTCGAGCTGGAGGTGAGCGACGAGGAGCTCGAGCGCTTCCTCGAGGCGGAGCACGCCGCCTGGGATCCCGCCCGACGCCTCGGTGCCCACTCGCATGCGCTGCTGGAGGCGCTGCGGGACCGCGGTCTCCGGCTCGGCCTCGTCTCGAACGCCTTCGATCCCGCCTGGTTGCTGCATCGGGATCTCGAGCAGCTGGGGCTCGGGGAGCGGCTCGACGTCGCCGTCTTCTCCTCCGAGGTGGGCAAGCGCAAGCCACATCCGCTCATCTTCCAGCGCGCGCTCGATGCGCTCGAAGTGCGCCCCGAGCAGGCACTTTTCGTGGGCGACCGGCTGCTCGAGGACGTCCAGGGGGCGGGAGAGCTGGGGCTGACGACCGTGCAGGCGCTCTGGTTTCGAGCCGAGGAGCAGTCCGATGGGGCCGAGCCCGACTTCCGGGCCTTCGCGCCCGTGGACGTGCTGAGCGCGGTGCGGAGGCTGAACGGCGAGCGCTGAGCCCGGCGAAGGGGAGCGCGCCTACTCCCCGAGCGGGCAAATGTCAAGTCTTGCGAGCGCCGCATCGCCTCCCGCACAATCGAGTGATGCAACCGACGCGGGAGACACCGCACGCGCTCTCCGAGCTGCCTCTGCGCCCGCAGGACGAGCTCGAGTGCCGCCGCTGTGAGGTGCACTGCGACAAGGTCGTGTACCCCTCCGCGTGCGTCGCCCGTGCGTGCCCCTTCCTCTATGCCTACGAGGATCACGGCCACACCTACATCGGCTGCATGCAGCGGGTGTACACCGTCGAGATCGATCTCCACCTGCTGCGCACGGCGGAGGCGAAGAGCGAGGGCTTCGGCGCGATCAGATCGAGCCGCAAGCCGCTGCCGATGTGCCGCACCGAGGTGGAGAGCTGCTACGAGGCGCGCAGCGGCGAGCTCGGCTGTGTGAATCCCGAGTTCTGGGAGCTGCCGGTGGGCAGTCCCACCTTCCGCGTCTTCGCCCAGCTCACCCCGAACGGCTGAACCCCCCTCGCGCCGGCCTGCCGGCGTGGGAGGATCGTCCCGGAGGATTCCGCCTGCGGCCGGATCCCGGGAGCGAGAGCTGGGGGAGGCCGCATGGCAGGGGGCACGTGGAGCGGGGCAGGCATCGAGCGCGACCTACGGCGTGCGCGGACGGCTGGGCTGGTCGATGTCTGCCTGTCGGCGGAGGCGGTCGCCGGGCTGCCGCGGGGCGTGCTCCTCGCGGTCGCCTCGCGTGAGACCGGCTGCCGGAACATCGTCGGAGATCACGGGCACGGCCGCGGCGTCTTCCAGATCGACGACAGGTTTCACGTCGACTGGCTGCGCCGACAGGGGGTGCTCGGGCGCGGGAGGGTGCCGACGCTGCTCGCGGGCGCTCGCTTCGCGGCGCAACTCCTCACGGGCAACCTGCGGGAAGGCAAGCGGCTCGGCCTCGTCCGTGACGAGCGGCTGCTCGGATTTGCGCTCTCTGCCTACAACGCCGGTGTCTCGGGCGCGTGGGCGGGGCTGGAGCAGGAGGGCGACTCGGACGCGCGCACGACCGGGCGCGACTACGGCGCCGACGTGCTGCGACGCCTCGGGGCCGTCCTCGTCTGGCTGGCGGACGGCGGCGGCGACCGTGCTGCAATCGCGCGGCCCGTGCTTCGCCGCGGTATGGAGGGGCCGGAGGTGCGCGAGCTCGAGCGGCGCCTGGCCGCGTGGTTTCGGCACCAGTCGCCGGACGATGCGCCCGTTCTCCGGGTCGACGGACGCTTCGACGAGGGGCTCGTCCTCGCCGTTCGCCGCTTCCAGCGGGCGAACGGCCTCGTCGTGGACGGGATCGCCGGCCCGCAGGTGTGGGGTGCCCTGGCGGACGTCGCGCACGCCGAGGAGCGCGGCAGCTCGGCGGCAGACGGGGAGGCAGGCCGCCGCCCGTCGTACCTCGCCACGTAGGAGCACTCCGGCGACTTTCGGGGGTCAGACCCCGGTAGCACGCGCCGTCGTCGAGAGTGCGCCAGAAGTGTCGCGATCGATCCGCAGCGAAGGACGAACGGGGTCAGACCCCGGTAGCACGAGACGCCGCTCCGCGCGTGTCAAGAGTGTCGAGGAAGTGCGCTCGCCCTCTCCCAACCGGCGGCGGTCGTCTCAGCCACGCTCGAGCCAGCGGGCGCGCAGCTCCTTCGCCTTCCGAATCTGGTCGGCGTCCGGGCCGTGTCCGTCCGTGCCGGGTACCTCGAGCACCGCCGGGAGCCCCTGCAGCCGCGGGTGGCCGAGGAAGACGCCGAGCTGCTCGCCGAGGAGACCTTCCCCGATGTTGTCGTGGCGGTCGCGGTTCGAGCCGAGCGGCGCCTTCGAGTCGTTCACGTGCACCGCCCGCAGCCGATCCAGTCCGACGTCGGCGTCGAGTCGGCTCAGCAGGTCGTCGAGCGTCTCGCGGTCGGACACGTCGTACCCCGAGGCGTAGAGGTGGCACGAGTCGAGACAGACGCCGAGCCGCGGATGGCGTCCGAGCCGCTCGACGAGGACCGCCAGCTCCTCGAGCGAGCGTCCGATCGTGCCCCCGGCCCCTGCGGCGTTCTCGATCAGCAGCCAGGTCCGCTCGGTCGTCAGCTCGAGCACCTGCTCGAGCGCCGGAACGACACGCTCGAGGCTGCTCTCGAAGCCGGCACCGAGGTGCGAGCCGACATGGAAGACGACGCCGTCCGCCTCGATCGCGGCGGCCACCTGCATGGTGCTCAGAAGCGCGGCGACGGACTTCGCGTAGAAGTCCTCCTTCGGGCTCGAGAGGTTGAGGAGGTAGAGCGCGTGGCAGAGCACGCCGCCGATGCCCGCCTCCTCCCGCCGTTCGCGGAACCGCTCGAAGGTCGCCGGGTCGTGGTTCGTCGGACGCCACATCCGCGGGCTTTGCGTGAACACCTGCACCGAGTCTCCGCCGATCGCCTCGACGCGGTCGATCGCCGTGTGGATACCGCCGGAGCTCGACACGTGGGCGCCCAGCAGCACAGTCTCTACAGTAGTTCCGGTGTCCGTCTGCGTCCGTATAGCGCCGAGCCCGACCGGGCTCCTCCACATCGGAAACGTCCGCACCGCGCTCTTCAACTGGCTCTTCGCGCGACACGAGGGCGGCGAGTTCCGGCTGCGGATCGAGAACACCGACACGAGCCGCGAGGTGGCCGCGGCCGTCGATCAGATCCAGGACTCGCTGCGCTGGCTCGGGCTCGACTGGGACGGCCCCGTCACCTTCCAGCTCGACCGGCAGGGGCACTGCGTCGACGAGGCCCGCCGGCTGGTCGAGGTGGGCATGGCCTACGAGGACGAGGGCGCGATCCGCTTCCGCATGCCCGACGAGGGCTCGACCGGCTGGGACGACGTGGTGCTCGGCCGGATCGACGTTCCCAACGAAGAGCTCGAGGACGTCGTCATCCTGCGCTCGGACGGCCGACCGACCTACAACTTCGCCTCCCCGATCGAGGACGCCCTGGACGGGATAACGCACGTGATCCGGGGCCCCGACCACATCTCGAACACGCCGAAGCAGCTCTGCATCCTCAGGGCGCTCGGCGTCGACCTGCCCGTCTACGCCCACGTCCCGAACGTGAACGGGGACGACGGCCGCAAGCTCTCCAAGCGCCACGGAGCCGTCACGGTCGACGAGTTCCGCGCCGAGGGCTACCTCGCAGCGGCGCTCGCGAACCACCTCGCGCTCCTCGGCTGGAGCTACGACGACCGCACGACGGTCATGTCGAGGGAGGAGCTCGTCGAGCGCTTCTCGCTCGAGCGGGTCGGAGCCAGCCCCGCCACCTTCGACTACGCGAAGCTCGACTGGCTGAACGGGGTCTACCTGCGGGCGCTCGACCGGGAGGCGTACGCCCGCGAGCTCGTGGGCTTCCTGCGCGAGCGCGGCCTCGACTGGGACGAGTCGCTCGTGCGCGAGACGGTGCCGCTCGTGCAGGAGAAGATCGCGAGGCTCGACGAGTATCCGAGTTTCGCGCGCTTCCTGTTCGAGGAGGTCGAGCCGGACGCGGTCGCGCTGAACGGGGCAGGCGCCGTGCTCGAGGAGGCGGAGCGACGGCTCGCCACGGCCGAGCCCTTCGACGCCGGCGGGGTCGAGGCGTCGCTGCGCCGGCTCGCCGAGGAGCTCGGGCTCTCGCCGCGCAAGGCCTTCGCCCCGATCCGGCTCGCCGTCACCGGCTCGACGATCTCGCCCGGCCTGTTCGAGAGCATCGAGCTCCTCGGCCGGGAGCGCACGCTCCGGCGCCTCGCGGCGGCCGCTGCGCGTGCCGGGCGGCCGGAATCGTCCGCATGAGCGCCGGCGACTCGCGGTCCCCCGCCGCGTACGAGCGAGCGCTCGAGGAGTACCTCTTCGAGCGCTCGGAGGAGGCGCGCGCCGTGCGCGTGGGAGAGAAGGAGCACTCGGAGCAGGCTGCAATCGTGGAGCGCTACGCGGCGCTCTTCACCCGCGAGCGGCTCGCGGCGCTGCGGGAGGCGGAGGAGGCGGCGCCCCAGGAGGAGCGGGAGCGCCTCTACCGGCTGCGCAAGACCTGCGAGGGAGGGCTCGTCAGCGCCGCGCTCGTGGAGCAGGCCGACGCGCTCGAGAACGCGCTCCTCGCCGCGCGCGTCAGCTTCCGCGACGAGCACCTGCCGCTTCGCTCGGCGCAGGCCCGGCTCGCCGTACTCGAGACCTACGGCGAGCGGGAGGAGCTCGGGGAGCTCGTCGGCGAGGCGAGCGCCGCCTTCAACGACGAGCGGCTCGAGCTCCTGCGGGCGGGGGAGAGCCTCGAGGCCGAGGTCTCGGGCGAGCCCGACCCCGTCGCGCGAAACGAGGAGGAGAAGGGGATCTCGCTGCGCGACCTCGAGCGCGTGCTGGACGAGGCGAATACGGCCGTCGAAGAGGCGTGGACGCGTCTACGGCATCGCTGGCTCGACCGGTTGCTCGGGCCGGAGCGGGAGGACGAGCCGAGCTCGAGCCACGTCGCCTACCTGCGCCGGCTCTCGCCGCTCGCGTCGATCTACACGCGGGAGCGCTCCGTCGAGGTCTGCCTCGAGACGCTCGGGCGCCTCGGCTTCGACCTCGGGAAGAGCTCGACCATCCGCCTCGACGTCGACGACAGGCCGCAGAAGTCGCCGCGCGCCTGCGTGATCGCCTCCCGACCGCCCCAGGTGGTGCACCTGATCACGCGCGCGCAGGGCGGCCTGCACGACTACGGCGCGTTCCTGCACGAGGCGGGGCACGCCCTCCACTACGCAGGCTGCGACCCCTCGCTGCCGTACACGTTCCGCAAGCTCTCCCGCGACCATGCGCTGACCGAGGTCTACTCCTACATCGTGGAGGCGATCTCACGCGAGCCCGGCTGGCACGCGCAGCACTTCGGCCTCTCCGACGAGGAGGCGGCGACGAACGCCGAGGCGACGGTCTTCCTGGAGGCACTGCTCTTCCGGCGCTACGCGGCGAAGCTCGGCTTCGAGCTCGAGCTCTGGAGCCACCTCGACCGGGCCGACGTCTCGGACGAGCGTTATGCCGGGCGCCTGCGGGCCGCGATCGGCGTGCGCTACCGGCCCGACAACGTGCTCGCCGACATGGACGCGGGCTTCTACTCCGCCGACTACCTCCGCGCCTGGATCCGCTCGGCGCAGCTGCGCGCCTCGCTCGTGCAGGAGATCGGCGAGGACTGGTGGCGGAGCCCCGAGACGGGGGAGCGCCTGCGCGCGCTGTTCGCCGAGGGCACACGGCCTTCGAGCGAGGACCTCGCCCGGCGGCTCCGCTTCGAGCCGCTCGACACCGGGCCGCTGGTGTCCGAGCTGACCGCCTGACGCGACCTTCGGTCGCTCGCAGCTTGACAAACGCCGTTTCGGATCCAAAATGAGAGCCAAGCCGGGGCTTGGGAGCGGCAGGCGGGCAATCTAGGATCCAATCGAGAACGGGGGAGCACGCATGGCGTCGTCCAACGGGCAGGGGAAGCACACGAACGGGCTTGCAGCGGACACCTGGCGCACGGGGTCGCGCTGGCAGGGGATCGACCGCCCCTACACGCCCGAGGACGTGAGCCGGCTCCAGGGCTCCGTCGTCGTCGAGCACTCACTCGCGCGCCTCGGCGCCGAGAAGCTCTGGCGGCTACTCCACGCCGACGAGCCGGTTGCCGCGCTCGGCGCCATGACGGGCGGTCAGGCAGTCCAGATGGCGCGCGCGGGCCTGAAGGCGATCTACCTCTCCGGCTGGCAGGTCGCCGCCGACGCCAACCTCGGCGGCCACACCTACCCCGACCAGAGCCTCTACCCGGCGAACAGCGTGCCCGCGCTCGTGCGGCGTCTGAACAACGCGCTCATGCGCGCCGATCAGATCGCCGTCTCCGAGGGGCTCGACGACACCGACTGGCTGCTCCCGATCGTCGCCGATGCCGAGGCGGGCTTCGGCGGCGCGCTGAACGCCTTCGAGCTGATGCGCGGGATGATCGAGGCGGGCGCTGCCGGTGTCCACTTCGAGGATCAGCTCGCTGCCGAGAAGAAGTGCGGCCACCTCGGCGGGAAGGTGCTCGTGCCGACGAGCCAGTTCGTCCGCACGCTCTCCGCGGCACGGCTCGCGGCCGACGTCTCGGGCGTGCCGACCGTGCTCTTCGCGCGCACCGACGCCCTGAGCGCGACGCTCCTGACGAGCGACGTCGACCCTGTCGACCGCGCGTTCGTCACCGGCGAGCGGACGAGCGAGGGCTTCTTCCGCGTCAAGCCCGGGATCGAGGCTCCGATCGCCCGCGGGCTCGCCTACGCGCCGTACGCCGACGTGCTCTGGTGCGAGACCTCGACGCCGGACCTCGAGGAGGCGCGCGTCTTCGCCGAGGCGATCCACGAGCGGTACCCCGGCAAGCTGCTCGCCTACAACTGCTCGCCCTCGTTCAACTGGCGGGCGCACCTGAGCGACGCCGAGATCGCGCGCTTCCAGCGCGAGCTCGGGGCGATGGGCTACCGCTTCCAGTTCATCACGCTCGCCGGCTTCCACGCGCTCAACGCCTCCCTGTTCGAGCTCGCCTCCTCCTACCGCGACGAGGGCATGACCGCCTACGTGCGCCTGCAGGAGCGGGAGTTCGAGCTCGAGCGCTCGGGCTACACCGCCACGCGGCATCAGCGCGAGGTCGGCGCCGGCTACTTCGACGCAGTCCTCACCGCGGTGTCGGGCGGTCAGAGCTCGACGCTCGCCCTCAAGGGCTCGACCGAGGAGGCGCAGTTCGAGGGGGCCGAGGCGGCGACCGCGTGAGCGCCGCCGAGGTGCTCGCGCCGGCCGACGAGCGCGTCCTCACGCGGGACGCGCTCGCCTTCGTCGAGCGACTCCAGCGCGAGCTCGGCCCGGTGCGCGAGGAGCTGCTCGAGCGCCGGGCCGAGCGGCAGGCCGAGCTCGATGCAGGCGCCGAGCCCGACTTCCTCGAGGAGACGCGCGCGGTGCGCGAGGGCGACTGGCGGGTCGCGCCCCCGCCTGCCGCGCTCCTCGACCGGCGCGTCGAGATCACGGGCCCGGTCGAGCGGAAGATGATGATCAACGCGCTCAACTCGGGCGCGCGCGTCTTCATGGCCGACTTCGAGGACGCGACCTCGCCGACCTGGCGGAACGTCGTCGAGGGGCAGGCCAACCTCGCCGACGCCGTGCGGGGCACGATCGAGCTCGAGACCCCCCAGAAGCGCTACACGCTCGCCGCCGAGACGGCCACGCTGATGGTGCGCCCCCGCGGCTGGCATCTCGTCGAGCGCCACGTCGAGGTGGACGGGCGGCCCGTGTCGGCGAGCCTCTTCGACTTCGGGCTCGCCGTCTTCCACAACGCCCGGGAGCAGCTCGACCGCGGCGCGGGGCCGTTCTTCTACCTGCCGAAGCTCGAGAGCCACCGCGAGGCCCGGCTCTGGCGCCGCGCCTTCGAGCTCGCCGAGGAGGAGCTCGAGCTGCCGCGCGGCTCGATCCGGGCGACGGTCCTGATCGAGACGATCCTCGCCGCCTTCGAGATGGACGAGATCCTGTACGAGCTGCGCGACCACTCGGCGGGGCTGAACGCGGGCCGCTGGGACTACATCTTCAGCGCGATCAAGAAGTTCCGCCTGCGCGGGGGCGAGCCGCTCCCCGACCGCGGCCAGGTGACGATGACCGTCCCCTTCATGCGTGCCTACACCGAGCTCCTCGTGGCCACGTGCCACAGGCGCGGGGCGCACGCGATCGGCGGGATGGCTGCCTTCATCCCGTCGAGGCGGGACCCGGCGGTCAACGCGACGGCGCTGGCGCGGGTGCGCGAGGACAAGGTGCGTGAGGCGAGCGACGGCTTCGACGGCACCTGGGTCGCGCACCCCGACCTCGTGCCCGTCGCCCGGGAGGTCTTCGACGACGTGCTCGGCACCCGGCCGAACCAGGTCGAGTGGCGGCGCGACGACGTGTCGGTCGGGCCGGCCGCGCTCCTCGACCTGCGCGTACCCGGGGGACGGGTCACCGAGGCGGGGCTGAGTCAGAACGTCGGCGTCGGGATCGAGTACATCGCCTCCTGGCTGCGCGGCACCGGGGCCGCGGCGATCGGCAACCTGATGGAGGACGCCGCGACCGCCGAGATCTCGCGCTCGCAGGTCTGGCAGTGGGTGCGTGCGGGGCGCTTCACGCGCGAGCACGTGCGCGAGGTGGTAGACGGCGAGCTCGAGCGGATCGCCGTCGCCGCCGGTGAGGACGGCTTCGCGGCAGGCCGCTTCGAGGAGGCGCGGGAGCTGTTCGAGCAGGTCACGCTCGCGGGGGAGTTCGTCGAGTTCCTGACGCTTCCCGCCTACGAGCGCCTTGACTGAGCCGGCTCGCATCGGCCCTGTCCCCCTCGTCAGCACGAAGGCCGACGACATCGCGCTCGTGCTCGAGGAGGAGATCGTCTCCGGCGAGATCGCAGCCGGCGCCGTGCTGCGCCAGGAGCACCTCTCCGAGCGCTTCGCCGTCAGCCGCACGCCGATCCGGGAGGCGTTACGGCGCCTGGCGGCGCTCGGGCTCGTCTCCTTCGTCCCGAACCGCGGCGTCCGCGTGCGCACCCTCTCGCGCGAGGAGCTGCGCGAGGCATTCCTCGTGCGCGCGGAGCTCGAGAGCCTCGCGACCGAGCTCGCGGCGACCCGGATGACCGCGGCGGACCTGCGGAAGCTCGAGGCTGCCGAGGAGCGCTTCTGCCGGCTGACGCAGGAGTTGCGCGGGCGCGAGCCCGGCGACGACCGTCGGCGACTGACGGCCGAGTGGGTGCACGCCAACCACGCCTTCCACGACGTGATCTACCGCGCCGCCGACTCGCCGCTCGTCGAGCGCATCGCGAAGAGCGCGCGCCGGACCTTCTCCGGCCCCGCCGTGTGGGCGCCGGGAGACGCAGTAATCGACGACCTGTACGAGCGCAACGACCAGCAGCACCGCGCCATCCTCGGAGCGCTCGCCGCCGGCAGCGCCGCCGGCGCCCGGTCGCTCGCGCGCGAGCACGTGCTCGCCTCGTTCGAGCTGCTCGACGCCGTTCTGCGCCAGGTCGGGGCGCCCCAGCGTGGACGGTCGATCGCGGCGGGACGAGGCTGAGCCGCGGAGGCAGCTGTGCGGTCGCTACACTGCCGCCTCCTCGGCGCATTCGTCTAGAGGCCTAGGACACCGCCCTCTCACGGCGGCGGCACGGGTTCGAATCCCGTATGCGCCTTCACTGCACCCGACTGAAATCCGGCACCCCAACTGAGGTCGCGGACAGCCTCCATCGCCTTCGACCTGTCTAGCGCCCGAAGGTAGACCTGTGTCGTGTCGACGCGCGAGTGATTCATCAGCACGCGAAGCGATTCGAGGGCTCCCGGATGCGTCTCTAGGAAGGCCACGGCGAACGCTCGACGCAGCGCGTGTGTCGTCGCCCTCACGCCGACACGCTCTGCGACCTTGACGACCGTCTCCCAGATCGCTTTGTCTGACCGCTCAGCACGACGCACTGTCGCGGCTCGGCGGTTCGGAATCACGTAGTCGTCTGGGCCACACGCCAGCTCGTCGGATTCGACCGCCGCGCGCAGGATCTCTAGCAGCTCCCAGGGCATCGGCTTCGTCGAGTGCTTGCCGCCCTTCTCGCGGAAGCTCATGACGCCTTCGACCAGATCGACGTCGTGCCAACGCAGGCGAGCGGCCGAGTCACGGCGAACGCCGGTGTACGCGAGAACGGAGAGGCAGAGGAACTCCTGCCAGCCCTCCGTCCCAGCCAGCATCTTCTCGACCTCGGTGAGCTGTACACAGATGCGAGCAGTCTCGTCGCTCAGTTCGCGAGCATCCGCATCTGCTGGGTGCCTCGGGAGATGAACGCCGAGGCAGACCGACTCGTGAAGGATGCTCTTGGCGCCCTTGACTAGTTCTGTTGCCTACACACCTGCGAGACGGCTGATTGTGTCCGGGCCTCCCGCGAGTCTGGCGGTTGTCGATACCCCAGATCGCTAGGAGGCCCGGAATGTTCAACGCTACGCAGC
>JACCZA010000372.1 GCA_013696185.1 Actinomycetota bacterium | reverse complement strand
GGGCGGCGCGCGCCGCCCGCTCGACCTCCTCGTCGCTCGCCTCCGGCTTGGCGAAGCGGAGGTTGTCGCGGATCGAGGCGTGGAAGAGGTACGTCTCCTGGGAGACGACGCCCACCGTGTGCGCGAGCGACTCGAAGGTGACGTCACGGACGTCGATGCCGTCGAAGAGCACGCGGCCGCGGCCGACGTCGTAGAGGCGGGCGATGAGGTAGCCGAGCGTGGTCTTCCCCGAGCCGGTCTCGCCGACGATCGCGGTCCGCGTGCCGGCCGGGATCTCGATCGACACGTCCTGCAGCGTCCACCCGGCGCCCGGGTCGTAGCGGAACCAGACCCCGTCCAGCGTGACGTCCCCGCGGCAGGCCGGCAGCTCCACGGCGCCCGGCCGCTCGGCGATGTCGACCGGCTGGTCGAGGTACTCGAAGATCCGGTCGAAGAGGGCGAGCGACGTCTGGACGTCGATCTGCACGGAGAGCAGGGAGCCGACCGGGAAGAAGAGTCGCGTCTGCAGCGTCGTGAAGGCCACCACCGTGCCGAGCGAGATCGCGCCGGCGAAGCTCTGGCCCGCGAACCAGTACACGAGCGCCGGCATGATCGAGAAGCTCATCTGGATCGAGGCCATCACCCAGCGCCCGGCCATGCGCTGACGCACCTCGAGCTCGGCGAGCTCCGACGACTCCCGCTCGAAGCGGTCGGCGAGCTCGGGCGAGCGGCCCATCGTCTTGCCGAGCAGGATGCCCGAGACCGAGAGGGACTCCTCGACGAGGGTGGACATGTCGGCCATCGTCCGCTGGCGCGTGGTCGTGATCTGCTTGCGCTCGGCTCCGACACGGCGGGTGAGGAGGACGAACACGGGCAGGAGCGCCAGCGAGAACACGGCCAGGCGCCAGTCGAGGAGGACCATGGCCACGACGGCCGCGACGACCGTGGTTACGTTCGAGACGATCGAGGTCGCGGTCGAGGTGACGACGTTCTGGATCCCGCCGATGTCGTTCGCGATCCGCGACTGCACCTCGCCCGTGCGCGTACGCGTGAAGAAGGCGAGCGAGAGCTTCTGCAGGTGGCGGTACACCGCCGAGCGCAGGTCGTGCATGACGCGCTGGCCGACGACGTTGGAGAGCCACGTCTGCGCGACACCGAGCACTCCCGTCGCGATCGCGATCGCGATCAGGGCGCCGACGAGGACGGCGAGCAGGCTCGCGTCGCCCTCCTGTCCCTGACCGAGGTCGGGGAGCGCCTCGTCGAAGATGTCGCGCACGAGGAACGGCGAGACCATGCCGAGGAGCGCCGACAGGAAGATGAGGGCGAGCACGCCGCCGAGCCGCCGGCGGTACGGGCGGAAGAGCCGCATCACGCGCCGGAGGTTCTGCCGCCGCACCTCGCGGTCGGCGGGCCGCTCGGGCGGGTCGTCGGGGGAGAACGCGCGCGGCCGTGCACCCGTCGCCGTCTCGTTGCGTGGACGCATGTGAAGGACGGTACCTGGGCGGAAACGGCACACCGAGGCCGCGCACCGCGCCCGGGGAGGCCGCGGCTACGATCGGTCGGTGCAGAACTACGTGCTCACCGAGCTCGACTCGGGTCAGCGCGTCATCAGCGAGCGCGTCGAGAGCGTCCGCTCGGTGTCGCTCGGCTTCTGGATCGGCGCCGGCTCGCGCGACGAGACGCTCGAGAACACGGGCGTCTCGCACTTCATCGAGCACCTCCTCTTCAAGGGCTCGGGCCACTACTCGGCGCAGGAGATCGCGGAGATCTTCGACGGGCTCGGCGGCGAGCTGAACGCGGCGACCTCGCGCGAGCACACGGTCGTGTACGCGCGCGTCCCGGACAAGCACCTCGAGACCGCCCTCGACGTGATGGCCGACATGGTCTTCGACCCGACCTTCGCCGACCTCGACGCCGAGCGCGAGGTCGTACTGGAGGAGATCGCGATGGTCGACGACGCCCCGCAGGACCTCGTCCACGACCTCCTCTCCGAGGCGGTCTTCGAGGGTCATTCCCTCGGACGGCCCGTGATCGGCACCGGGGACGTGATCTCGTCGATCGCCCGGGGCGACCTCGCGGGCTACCACCGCTCGATGTACGTCGGGCGGAACATCGTCGTCTCGGCGGCGGGGAACCTCGAGCCCGACCGGCTGCCCGCGCTGCTCGAGCGGGCCGAGGCGGGTCGGACCGGCGCCGCCCGCGAGCGTCCGGTGCGCTCGCTCCTCGTCAGCTCGCCGCCGCCGAGGCTGCGCTTCGAGCAGAAGGAGACGGAGCAGTACCACGTGTGCATCGGCGCTCCCGGGATCTCGCGCTCCGACCGGCGCCGCTTCGCGGCCTCGCTCCTCGACGCCATCCTCGGCGGCTCTGCCTCGTCGCGCCTGTTCCAGGAGATCCGCGAGAAGCGCGGCATGGCCTACGCCGTCTACAGCTTCGGCTCCCAGTACACCGATACCGGCCTGATCGGCGTCTACGTCGGCACGCGCGAGGAGAACCTCGAGGAGTGCCTGCGCATCGTCGCCGCGGAGATCGCCGACCTCGCCGCCGGCAACGTGCGAGAGGGGGAGTTCGAGCGGGCCAAGGAGAACCTGAAGGGTCGCATCATGCTGTCCATGGAATCGACGTCGAACCGGATGAGCAGGCTCGGGCGCTCGCTCATCACCGAGACGGAGCTCTTGAGCTTCGAGCGCCTGATCGCCGAGATCGACGGCGTCGAGGCGGTCGCGGTCGCCGAGCTCGCGGCGCTCCTCCTCGCTCCCCAGCAGATCTCCGCCGCGGGGATCGGCCCGAGCGAGGAGCGCTTCGCCGCCGCGGTGGCGGCGCTCAACCCGGAGCTCGAGACGCCAGCCGCTGCGTGAACGTGCAGCTGCTCGGAGCCCGGGGCAAGGTCGGCCGGGTGCTCGGGCCCGCCCTCGAGGCGGCTGGTCACGAGCTGACGGATCTCGAGGACGCCGCGGCCACCGTCGACTTCACGCGGCCCGACGCCGTCGTCGGCAACGTGCGCGCGTCGCTGGCGGCGGGCGTGCCGTGCGTGATCGGGACGACCGCCTTCGACGAGGGGCTCGTCGACGGGCTCGCGCGCGAGGCGGGCCTGCCCTGCTTCTTCGCGCCCAACTTCGCGGTCGGCGCGGTGCTGATGATGCGCTTCGCCGAGGAGGCCGCCCGCTACCTGCCGCGGGCCGAGATCGTCGAGCTGCACGCCGAGACGAAGCTCGACGCGCCCTCGGGCACCGCGCGGGCGACGGCGGCGCGGCTCGGCGGCGCGACCATCCACTCGGTGCGGCTGCCCGGGCTCGTCGCCCACCAGGAGGTGCTGCTCGGCGGCGAGGGACAGCTCCTCACCATCCGCCACGACGCGTTCGCGCGCGAGGCGTTCGTCCCGGGCGTCCTGCTCGCGCTCGAGCGCTTGCCCACGCTGCCGCCGGGCCTCACCGTGGGCCTCGAGCAGCTCCTTGTCTAGCGCGCCGTCCCCCCGGCTCGAGCTCGCGCTCGGCGACCTGACGCGTGAGCGCGTGGACGCGATCGTGAACGCGGCGAACACGAGCCTGCTCGGCGGCGGTGGGGTCGACGGGGCGATCCACCGTGCGGGCGGGCCGGAGATCCTCGCCGCCTGCCGGCTTCTCGGCGGGTGCGAGACGGGCGACGCGAAGGCCACCACCGGCGGGCGACTGCCCGCGCGGTACGTCATCCACACGGTCGGACCCGTCTGGCGCGGGGGCGAGGCGGGCGAGCCCGCGCAGCTCGCCTCGGCACACCGCCGCTCCCTCGAGGTCGCGGCGGAGCTCGACTGCCGGAGTGTCTCCTTCCCGGCCATCTCGTGCGGCGTCTACGGCTACCCCGCGGAGCTCGCCGCGCCCGTCGCGATCGGAGCCGTGCGCGAGGCACTCGACCGGCTGCCCGCGATCGAGCTCGTCCGCTTCGTCTTCCTCGGCGAAGAGCTGCGCCGGACGTTCGAGGCCGCTGCCGGGGCCGCTCGGCTCTCCGAGTAGACTCGCCGGGATGCTGGGCGAGGTCCTGACCGCGATCGTGACGCCTTTCGCGCGGGACGGCGCCGTCGATCTCGACGCCTTCCGGGCGCTCGCGCGGTACCTGGTCGAGCACGGCTCGGACGGCATCGTCGTCACCGGCACGACGGGCGAGGCGCCGACCCTCTCCGACGACGAGCGCTTCGAGCTGTACGCAGCCGCCGTCGACGAGGTCGGAGACCGCGCGACGGTGATCGCGGGTACCGGCACCTACTCCACCGCCCACTCCGTGCACCTGACAGAGCGGGCGCACGAGCTCGGCGTCGACGGCTGTCTCGTCGTCACCCCCTACTACAACAAGCCCCCGCCGCGGGGGATCGTCGAGCACTTCCGTGCGATCGCCGCAGCGAGCGACCTGCCGCTCGTCGCCTACAACATCCCAGGCCGGGTGGTGCTGAACATGGAGCCCGAGACGCTCCTCCAGCTCGCCGAGATCCCGACGGTCCGCGCCGTCAAGCAGGCGAACGCGGACCTCGGGCAGGCCCGGCGGATCGTCGAGGAGACCGGGCTCGACCTCTACGCGGGGGACGACGATCTGATCCTGCCCTTCCTCGAGCTCGGCGGGCTCGGCGGGGTGTGCGTCCACACGCACGTGGCGGGGCCGCAGGTCCGGGAGCTGATCACCCGTTACCGCGCCGGCGACCTCGCCGGGGCCCGCGCGCTCGACCGGGAGCTGGGCCCGGCCCTCGACATCCTCAAGGTGGCGCCGAACCCGATCGCGATCAAGGCGGCGCTGAACCTGCTCGGCCACGAGGTCGGCGGCCTACGGCTTCCGCTCGTGGAGGCCTCCGCCGACGAGGTGGCGGAGATCCGCCGCTGCCTCGAGCGGCTCGGGTCGCTCGCGTCCGCCGCTGCCTGACCACCGGCCGCCCTAAGATCACCTCCATGGCCGACGGCACCTGCCGCATCATCCCGCTCGGGGGCCTGGGCGAGGTGGGCAAGAACATGACCGCCTTCGAGGCGGAGGGCTCGATCGTCGTCGTCGACGCCGGGCTCGCGTTCCCGCGCGACGAGCACCTCGGCGTCGACCTCGTGCTGCCCGACTTCTCGTACCTGAGCGAGCGACGGGCCGACATCCGCGGCGTCGTCCTCACGCACGGGCACGAGGATCACGTCGGCGCGCTGCCGTACCTGCTGCGCGAGGTGGGGGCGCCGGCGATCTGGGCGACCAAGCTCACGCTCGGTCTCGTCAAGTCGAAGCTCGACGAGCACGGGCTCCTGCGCAGCTCGGAGCTGCGCGAGATCGATCCCGACGGCGCGCCGATCCAGCTCGGGCCGTTCCGGCTGGAGTTCATCCGGATGGCGCACTCGATTCCGGACTGCGTGGCGGTCGTGCTCGAGACGCCGGGCGGACGGATCGTCTGCACGGGCGACTACAAGATCGACCACACGCCCGTCGACGGGCTGAAGACTGACGTCGGCCGGCTCGCCGAGATCGGCAACCGCGGCGTCGACCTCCTCCTCGGCGACTCGACGAACGCCGAGCTCCCCGGCGTGACGGGCTCCGAGCGGCTCGTCGGCGAGGCGTTCCGCCAGCTGATCCCGGCCCGCACGGGCCGTGTCCTCGTCGCTTCGTTCGCCTCGAACGTCCACCGCATGCAGCAGGCTGTCGACGTCGCCGTGCAGGTGGGCCGCAAGGTGTGCGTCGTCGGCCGCTCGATGCGCAAGAACCTGAACATCGCGCGCAGCCTCGGCTACATGGAGGTGCCCGACGACACGCTGATCCGTCCCGCCGAGCTGGACGACCATCCGCCCGAGCGCATCCTCATCCTCTGCACCGGCAGCCAGGGCGAGCCGCTCTCGGCGCTGACCCGGATCGCCTACAGGGATCATCCCGCGGTCAAGATCGAGCGCGGCGACTCGGTCATCATCTCGGCGAAGCCGATCCCGGGCAACGAGCTGCGCGTCCACGACGCGATCAACCGGCTGGCTCGCTCGGGCGCGGAGGTGCTGCACCAGGCGAACGCGCCGGTGCACGTGTCCGGACACGGCAACGCCGAGGAGCTGCGCCTGGTGCTGGCCCTCCTGAGACCGCGCGCGGTCATGCCCGTGCACGGGGAGTTCAGGATGCTGGCCGCGCACGCCCAGCTCGCGCGCGACTCGGGGGTGCCGGCCAACTCGATCGTGATGGCCGAGAACGGGTCCGTCGTCGAGCTTTCACCGCGCGGCGTGCAGATCGTGGGCCAGGTGGAGTCGGGAGTGACCTTCGTCGACGGCCTAGGCGTCGGCGATGTGCGCGACGTCGCGCTGCGCGATCGGCGGCGGCTCTCGGAGGACGGCGTGCTCATCGTCGTCGCCACGCTCGCGAGCGGCGACGGCGCCACGGCAGCCCCCGAGCTGATCGCACGCGGCTTCTCGGAGCCGGGGCCGCTGCTCGAGGAGATGCGCGAGGAGGCGAGGCGCGTGCTCGACGAGTGCCTGCGGGGCGACGTGCGCGAGATCAAGCTCGTGCAGGAGCACCTGCACGACGGCGTCGGGCAGCTCGTCTACGACCGCACGGGGCGGCGGCCGATGATCCTCCCCGTCGTGATCGAGGTCTAGATACACGGTGAGCACGCTGGCGCGGCAGCCCGGCTGGCCCGAGGCGCTCGCCGAGCACGGCGTCGACGAGACGACGTGCC
>JACCZA010000355.1 GCA_013696185.1 Actinomycetota bacterium | reverse complement strand
CGCCGAGGAGGGGTGGGGGAGAGCGGTGCAGGACCCGCTCGCCGTCGAGGGAGAGCGGCGGCGCGATCGTGCGCACACCGGCGAGTGCCTGGACGAGGCCGAGCGCGCGCGTCTGCTCGGCTGCGGCGACCTGGGCGAGGTCCTGCACGGGCGCCGCCGGGACGCCCGCGCGCCCGAGCCGCTCGAGCCAGGTCGCGGAGCTCTCCTCGCGCAGCCGGGGACGGAGCAGCTCGGCCAGCTCCTCGCGGCGCGCCACGCGCTCCGGGTTCGTCGCGAAGCGCGGGTCAGCGGCGAGGCCGGGCAGGTCGAGGGCGTCGCAGAGAGCGGCGTAGAGACGGTCGTTCGCCGCCGCGATCATCAGCTCGCCGTCGCTCGTGGCGAAGACCTCGTAGGGCGCGATCAGCGGGAAGGCGGTGCCATGGCGACCCGGTGGGGGAGCCCCGGCGAGCGTCGCCGTGAGCTGATAGGGGGCGAGGGCGACCGTCGTCTCGTAGAGCGACACGTCGACGGTGCGTCCGGTGCCCGTGCTGCCGCGCTCGTGCAGGGCTGCGAGGACGCCGAAGGCGGCCCAGAGCCCGGTTCCCTGGTCGACGAGCGAGACCCCGACCCGCACGCCGGGCCGGTCCGCCTCGCCGGTGACGCTCACGATGCCGCCGGCCGCCTGCATCAGCGGGTCGTAGCCGGCGCGGTCTCTCAGGGGGCCGGTACGCCCGAAGGCGCCGATCGTGCAGTAGACGAGCCGCGGGCTCTCCTCGCGCAGGGCGACGGCGCCGAGCCCGAGCCGCTCGGCCGTCCCCGGGCGCAGGCTCTGCACGAAGACGTCCGCGCGGCGCACGAGCCGCAGGAGCGCCTCCTTGCCGGCGGGCGCCTTCACGTCGAGGGCGAGCGAGCGCTTGCTCGCGTTCGCGGCGAAGAACATGACGCTGCCGCCCTCGAAGAAGCGGGGGCCCCAGGCGCGCGACTCGTCGCCTCGCTGCGGGTGCTCGACCTTGACGACGTCGGCGCCGAGGGCGGCCAGGAGCTCCGTGCAATACGGGCCGGCCAGCGAGCTCGTCAGGTCGACGACCCGGATTCCCTCGAGCGGCGCGAACATCCCGGGGGCAACGTATCGTGGCGGCCCGTGTTCCAGTCGCTCGTCGACCAGGTCTCGGGCTCGCCCTGGACGTACGCGTTCCTCTTCGCGGTGGCGGCGGTGGACGTCGTCTTCCCGCTCGTGCCGAGCGAGGCCTCCGTGATCACGGCGGGCGTCCTCGCAGCCTCGGGCGACCTCGTGCTCCCGCTCGTGATCCTGGCCGCGGCTGCGGGCGCCTGGATCGGCGACACCACCTCGTACGTCGTCGGGCGCACGCTCGGCACCCGGGCGGTGCGTCGGTTCTTCGCCGGGGAGAAGGCTCGTGGGCGCCTGGCCTGGGCCGAGCGGCTGCTGAGGACGCGCGGCCCGTACCTGATCGTCGTCTCCCGCTTCATCCCCGGAGGGCGCACCGCGACGACCTTCACGGCCGGGCTCGTCGAGTATCCGTGGCGGTCCCGCTTCCTGCCCTTCTCCGTCCTCGCCGCCCTCATCTGGGGCTCCTACGCGGGGCTGATCGGCTACCTGGGCGGCAGCATCTTCGAGGAGCAGCCGCTGTACGGCCTGCTCCTTGCGTTCGGCATCGCGGCGGCGATCACAGTCGCCGTCGAGGGCTACCGGCGCGTCTTCCGCCCCGCGTAAGGGTGCGCCTGCTCGTGACGGGTGGCTCCGGCTACCTCGGCTCGGAGGTGCTGCGCCGGGCGCGCGCGCAGGGGTGGGATGCCGTCGGCTGGGCGTTCTCGCAGCCCGGGCTGCCGTCCGTGGACGTGCGCGACCCCGCCGCGGTCGAGCGGGCGCTCGAGCGGGCGAGCCCCGACGCGGTCGTCCATACGGCCTACCTCCAGGAGGGGCCGGGGGCCCGATCGGTCACGGTCGAGGGGGCCGAGAACGTGGCGCGCGCCGCCCGCGGTGCCCGTCTCGTGCACCTCTCGACCGATGTGGTCTTCGACGGCCGTCGCCCGGGCGGCTACTCGGAGGACGACGAGCCGGCGCCGATCACCGACTACGGCCGCTCGAAGGCGGAGGCCGAGCGCCTCGTGGCGGCGGCGCACCGGGAGGCGCTGGTCGTCCGTACGTCGCTGATCGTCGGCGGCCCTGGAGCGCCGCCCGGCAAGCACGAGCGGCTCCGCCCCGGGGCCGTGTACCACACCGACGAGCTGCGCTGCCCCGTCCAGCTCGGCGACCTCGCGCGGGCGCTCCTCGAGCTCGTCGAGCTCGACGTCTCGGGGCCGCTGCACGTGGCGGGCGAGGACGTCGTCAGCCGCTACGAGCTCGCCTGCCTCGTCGCCGCGAGCCGGGGCCTGGATCCGGGCGAGATCCGCGGCGGTCCGGCGCCCCCGGGCCGTCCGCTCGACTGCGCGCTCGACTCGCGCCGCGCGCGCCGTCTCGTCGGCACCGAGCTGCGCGGGGCGCGTACGGTGCTGGCGTGAACCGCCTCGCCGAGGAGACGAGCCCGTACCTGCTGCAGCATGCCGACAACCCCGTCGACTGGTACCCGTGGGGCGAGGAGGCGCTCGAGCGGGCACGCCGCGAGGACCGGCCGATCCTGCTCTCGATCGGCTACGCGGCCTGCCACTGGTGCCACGTGATGGAGCACGAGTCCTTCGAGGACGCGGCCACCGCGGCGCTCATGAACGAGCACTTCGTCAACGTGAAGGTCGACCGGGAGGAGCGCCCGGATCTCGACTCCGTCTACATGGAGGCGGTGGTCGCGCTCTCGGGGCACGGGGGCTGGCCGATGACCGTCTTCTGCACCCCCGAGGGTGAGCCCTTCCTCGGCGGCACCTACTACCCGCCCGAGCCGCGGCACGGGCTGCCGAGCTTCAGCCAGGTGCTCCTCGCCGTCGCCGGCGCCTACCGCGAGCGCCGCGACGACGTCGGGCGCCAGGCCCGGGCGCTCGTGGAGGCGATCGCCGCCGGCGCCCTGGCTCGGCCGTCACTGGAGCCGCTCACCGACGGCCTCCTCCTCGAGGCCCGTCGCGGCCTGCGCTCCGGGTTCGACCCCGAGTCCGGGGGGTGGGGCCGAGCGCCGAAGTTTCCGCCCGCCTCGGTGCTCGAGTTCCTGCTGCGCATGCACCGCCGCTCGGGCGACGACGAGGCGCTCGCGATGGTGCGCTCGACGCTCGACGGCATGGCCGCCGGAGGCATGTACGACCTGATCGGGGGCGGCTTCCATCGCTACTCGGTCGACGCGGACTGGCTCGTGCCGCACTTCGAGAAGATGCTCTACGACAACGCGCTGCTCGCGACGGCCTACCTCCACGGCTGGGTCGTCACCGGCGAGGAGCGGTACCGCCGGGTCGCCGAGGCGACCGTCGAGTACCTGCTCCGCGAGCTGCTGCTGCCCGAGGGCGGCTTCGCCTCCGCGCAGGACGCCGACACCGACGGCGTCGAGGGGCTCACGTTCACGTGGACGGCGGAGGAGCTCGAGGACGCGCTCGGCACTCCCCGCCCCGAGCTCCTGCAGCCCTTCGAGCACGGCCGGAGCATCCTGCGCGGCGAGCTCTCCGAGCCCGAGCGGCGCCGGCTCTTCGAGCTGCGCGAGCGACGGCGGAAGCCGATGCGCGACGACAAGGCGATCGCCTCCTGGAACGGGCTCGCCCTCGCGGCGCTCGCCGAGGCCGGCAGGCGGCTGGAGCGCCCCGACCTGGTGGAGGCGGCGGTCCGCCTCGCGGAGTTCCTGCTCGGCCCGCTCTCCGCGGAGGACGGGCGGCTCTGGCGCAGCCGCCGCGCAGGTCGCGTGCGGAACGCCGGCTTCCTCGAGGACTACTCGCACGTGGCGCACGGCCTGCTCGAGCTGCACGTCGCGACCGGCGACCTGCGCTGGCTGACCGAGGCGGCCCGCCTCGCGCGGCTCGCCGTCGAGCTCTTCGCCGACGAGGAGCGCGGCGGCTTCCTGCTCGCCGCGAAGGACGGCGAGCGCCTCGTCGCCGAGCGCAAGGAGTTCGACGACCATCCGATCCCGTCGGGTAACTCGATGCTCGCCTCGGTCCTCTTGCAGCTCTCGCGCATCCTCGGCGAGGACGAGCTGGCCGGGCGCGCGGCCGGCGTGTTCCGCCTGGTCGCCGGCCAGCTCGGCCGGGCGCCCTCTGCGTTCGGCCACGCGCTCTGCGCGCTCGACCTCCACCTCTCGCCGCCGCGGGAGTTGGCCCTCGTCGGGCCGCCCGGATCGGCGCTCGCCCGGGCCGCGCTCGCGGGGTTCGACCCCACCGCGGTCGTTGCCTGGTCGCGCGGTAGCGACGACCTCGAAGCGCAGGCGATCCCCCTGCTCGCGGGCAAGGGACTCGTCGACGGGCAGCCCGCTCTCTACGTCTGCGAGCGCTTCGCCTGTCAAGCTCCCGTCACCGACCCGTCAGCACTCGCGACCGCATAGGAGGCCATCCTGACCGCCACCACCACCGAGACCCGAACCGGAGCCGAGGACGTCAGCTGGGACCTCGCCGACCTCTACGCGGGCCCAGACGACGCGAAGCTCGAAGGCGAGCTCGCCGACGCGCGAAGCTCCGCCACCGCTTTCCGCGAGCGCTACGCCGGCCACCTCGGCGAGCTCGACGCCGCGGAGCTCGCCGAGGCGGTGGACGAGCTCGAGCGGATCTCCTCGCTCGTCGATCGGACCCAGACCTACGCCTACCTGCGCTTCTCGACCGACACGGCCGACCCCGCGCGCGGAGCCCTGCTGCAGCGCACGCAGGAGGAGGCGACTGTCGTCGAGACCGAGACGCTCTTCTTCCGGCTCGAGTGGAACGCGCTCGACGACGGCGCGGCCGAGGCGCTGCTCGCCGACCCGGAGCTCGAGCGCTACCGGCACCACCTCGAGAGCGTGCGCCGCTACCGGCCGCACCAGCTGACAGAGCCGGAGGAGCGCATCGTCGCGGAGAAGTCGATGTCGGGCTCGGCTGCCTGGGGGCGCCTCTACAACGAGCTGCTCTCGGCGATGCGGGCGCCGCTCGACGGCCGCGAGCTCGCGTTCGAGGACGCGCTCGCGCTGCTCCAGAACCCCGACCGCGACGTGCGCAGGCAGGCTGCCGAGGCGATCACCGCGGGCCTCGCTCCCGGCATCCGCACCCGCGCGTCGGCCTTCAACGCGCTCCTGCTCGACAAGTCGATCGACGACCGCCTGCGCGGCTACCCGAGCTGGCTCGCCGCCCGCAACCTCTCGAACGAGGCCTCCGACGAGGCGGTCGAGGCGCTCGTGAGCGCGGTCGTCGACCGCTACGACATCGCCCAACGCTGGTACCGGCTGAAGGCGAAGCTGCTCGGCCTGGAGCGGCTGGCCGACTACGACCGGGTGGCGCCCGTCTCGCAGGAGACGAGCTTCACGACCTGGGAGCAGGCGCGCGCCATCGTGCTCGGCTCCTTCTCGTCCTTCTCGGACGAGGCCGGTCGAGTCGTCTCGGACTTCTTCGAGCGCCGCTGGATCGACGCCCCGGTGCGGGAGGACAAGATGCACGGGGCCTTCTGCGCGACGACAGTCCCGGGCGTGCACCCGTACGTGCTGACGAACTTCACGGGCGACCGCCGCTCGGTGCTCACGCTCGCCCACGAGCTCGGCCACGGGCTGCACGGGGCGCTCGCGCAGCCGCTCGGGCTCCTGAACGCGAGCCCGCCGCTGACGCTCGCCGAGACGGCGTCGGTCTTCGGCGAGGCCCTCACCTTCAAGCAGCTCCTCGCCGACGAGAACGACCCGCGGCGCCGTCTCGATCTGCTCGCGGGCCGGCTCGAGGATGCGATCGCGACGATCCACCGGCAGGTCGCGATGAACCGCTTCGAGCACGAGGTGCACACGCGCCGCCGCGGCGAGGGCGAGCTCTCCGCCGACGACTTCTCCGGGCTCTGGGAGGAGACGCAGCGCTCGCTCTTCGCCGACTCCGTCGAGCTCAGCCCGGGCTACGGCAGCTGGTGGAGCTACATCCCGCACTTCGTCGTCTCGCCCGGCTACGTGTACGCCTACGCCTACGGCTATCTCTTCTCGCTCGCCATCTTCCGGCGCTACGAGCGCGAGGGGGAGTCGATCGTCGAGCCCTACCTCGAGCTCCTGCGGCTCGGCGGCTCGCGGCGTCCGGAGGAGCTCGCGCAGCTCGTCGGCCTCGACGTGACCGACCGCGCGCTCTGGGAGGACGGGCTCGCAGCCGTGGACGAGCTGCTCGGCGAGGCGGAGGGGATCGCCTCGTCGCTCGAGGCCTGAGCCGGAGGTGTCGGAGCCGCAGATCCTGGCGATCGGCGGGCTCGGACGCGAAGCGGGCGGACCGCTCCAGCGCTTCCTCCTCGAGGCGAGCGGCGCGCGCCGGCCCCGGGTGCTCTTCGTCCCGACGGCCGGCGGCGACGCGGACTGGTCGAGCCTGCGCTTCTACGAGTCCTTCGCCTCGCTCGAGTGCCGTCCCGCCGTGCTCACGCTCTTCGGCATCCCGCCGCCCGACCTACGCGCCCTCGTGCTCGAGCAGGACGTCGTCTACGTGTCGGGCGGCAACACCGCCAACATGCTCGCCGTCTGGCGCGTCCACGGTCTCGACCGGGTCCTGCGCGAGGCATGGGAGCGCGGCATCGTCCTCGCGGGCTGGAGCGCCGGCTCCATCTGCTGGTTCGAGGCGGGCGTGACCGACTCGTTCCGGCGGGAGCTCGACGGCCTCGAGTGCCTCGGCTTCCTGCCCGGCAGCAACTGTCCGCACTACGACGCCGAGGAGCAGCGCCGGCCTGCCTACCACCGGCTCGTCGCCGACGGCTTTCCTTCCGGGCTCGCGGCCGACGACGGCGCCGCGCTGCACTTCCGCGGCACCGAGCTCGCCGAGGTCGTCGCCGACCGGCCGGGCGCTCGGGGCTACCGCGTCGAGCGCGCCGGGGACGGATCGGTGCTCGAGACGCCGCTCCCGGCCCGCCTGGTGGATTAGGACCGGAAAACCCCTGCATGTTTGGCTTCTCGCGCGCTTGGGCACGAGGGCGGCATGGGAATCGGAGTCGCACTCATACTCATCGCGGTCGGCGCGATCCTCGCGTTTGCCGTCGACGCCGAGGTCAGTGGCCTCGACGTCCAGACGATCGGCTGGATCCTGCTCGTCGTCGGCATCGTCGGCGCGCTCCTCTCGATGATGTTCTGGTCGAGCTGGGGCGGGTTCCGCCGGGAGCGGACGACCGTCGTCCGTGACGACGTTCCGCCGCGCGTCTAGGGAAACAGGACACACGAGCGTACGAGTGA
>JACCZA010000350.1 GCA_013696185.1 Actinomycetota bacterium | reverse complement strand
CCTGCTCCTGCGCCAGACGCACCACTGGGCCGCCAACGTCTTCATCGCGGCGATCGCCCTGCACCTGCTGCGGGTCTTCTTCACGGGCGCGTTCCGGCGACCGCGCGACCTCACCTACTACGTCGGCGTGACGATGCTCGCGCTCGCGCTCCTCGAGGGCTTCCTCGGCTACTCGCTGCTCGACGACCTGCTCTCGGGCATGGGCCTCGCGATCGCCTACTCGATCGTGCTCTCGGTCCCGTTCGTGGGCGGCAACCTCGGCCTGCTCCTCTGGGGCGGCGAGTACCCGGGCGCGGCAGACTTCCTCTCGCGTGTCTACATCGCGCACGTCCTCCTCCTGCCGCTCGCGATCGGCGGGTTGATCGGCCTGCACCTGCTGCTCGTCGCGCTGACGAAGCACAGCCAGTTCCCCGGCCGGCGGCGGACGGAGCGGAACGTCGTCGGCACGCCTCTGTGGCCCGGCTATGCGCTGCGGGCGCTCGGCCTCGCCTGCTCGGTCGCCGCCGTGCTCTTCACCCTCGGAGGGCTGGTCCAGATCAACCCGATCTGGCTCTGGGGGCCCTACCAGACGTGGCTCTCGACGAACGGCGCCCAGCCGGACTGGTACGTCGGCTGGCTGATCGGCGCCCTGCGCCTGATGCCGGCCTGGGAGCCGGCGCTCGGCGGCCACACTCTCGCCGGCAACGCGTTCTTCGGCGGACTGCTCTTTCCCCTGCTCGTCTTCGGGTTCCTCTACCTGTGGCCGACGCTCGAGCGCCGCATCACCGGCGACCGCTCGTTCCACCACCTGCTCGACCGCCCGCGCGACGCGCCGCTCCGCACCGCCACCGGGCTCGCGCTCTTCACGTGCATCGCGCTCGTCCTGCTCGCGGGCTCGGCCGACCGGGTCTTCGTCGAGGTCGGCATCCCCTACACGTGGCAGGTGTGGATCTACCGGGTGGCGGTCCTGGCACTGCCGCCGCTCGCGTTCCTCCTCGCCCGGCGCATCTGCCGCGAGCTGGCCGAGCACGAGCTGCACCCGCTGCGGGGCTGGGACAGCTCCCCGCGCCGCGGCCGCCCACCGGGCTTCGACTCCTAGCGCCGCCGCTCGCGGCGCGGTGTCGCGCTGAGAGCGATGCCGGCCAGGAGCGGCCTGGCCTTGTTGCCGAGGAAGCTCAGGGTGCCGGCACCGAGGCCGCCGAGGTCGTACTCGAGCACCGCTCGCCGACCGCCCCGACGGGGTCCGCGGTAGCCGTCGACGAACGAGGCGAGCATGTGCGGCCTGCGGTCGATGCCTCCTGTCACCACGCCGCTGCCGCCGAGCGCCAGGAGTGCGTCGAGCGCCCCCTTCAGCGTCGGCACGTGCGTCCACATGGCGTAGAAGGCGACGCGCCCGTCGGCGCCGACGAGGAAGGTCGGATCGGCCATCTCGCGGCTGTAGGCCCGGTGCACGGTGCCCTCGAGGTCGTCGACGAGCACGCTCCAGGGCAGCCGCTCGAGCCGCTTGTACTCACGGGCCTCCTCACGCTTGCGCTCGTACGTGCGGTAGCCGCCCCGCTCCTCGCCGGGATGGGCCTGCCGCACGACGACGTCGAGGAACTCGACCCGGTCGGCGTACCAGCGGTGCAGTTGTTTGAGCGGCTCAACTGAGCCGGTGGTGATCGGTCAGGTGCCGCTGCCGAAGTGCAGCAGCACCGGCCGCCCGGCGAAGCCGCTGAGCCTGACCCGTGCTCCCTCGGTCGACTCCAGCTCGAAGTCGGGCGCCTCGGCACCCGGCTGCACCCCCTCGCCGCGCGCCGTGCGCACGAGGTCCGCGACGAGGTGCCCGAGCCAGAAGTGCTCGTAGTTGTAGCGCCGGAGTTGCTCGTGCGAGCCCGCCGGCGCCCCGCGCTCGGAGGTTGTGTCGACCATCTGCCTGCATCCTCCCATAACCGGCGCCGAGCAGGTCGCGAGCGTGCAGTCTTCAGGGCAGTGGCACGATTCCTCCACCCGTTCCGCCCCGAGGAGACCGGCCGGTGAGTCCCTCGCTGCCGCTCGCGCACGAGCTCTGGTTCGTGCACGACCCGCCGCCGGGCGACTGGTCGTTCCTCGTCGAGCCGCTGACGCTCGCCTACCTCGCGGGCGCGCTCGCGCTCGTGGCGCTCGTGCGCGCGCTGGCGCACGTGCGCGACGGGGTCGACGTGCCGCGCCTGGCGCGCCTCGCGCCGTGGCTGCCGTTCGCCATCCGCCTGCACGTCGGGGTCTCGCTGATCGGCCTCCTGTCCGGCGGCACGTACCTCGCACCCTCGCTCGCGCTGCCGCACTCGCTCGCAGGCTGGCTCCTCGGCCTGCTGGCGGCGGTCACCGCCGTCTCGCTGATCGCCGGCTACCGGGCCCGGGCCGCGGCCGCGCTGCTGATCGCCTCGGGCCCGATCGGGATGCTCGTCTTCGGCGTCTGGCCGATCGTCCAGCGGGTCGATCTCCTCGGCCTCGCGGCGTTCCTCCTGATCACCGGACCGGGGCGCTGGTCGGCAGACGAGGAGCGCGGCGCGACGGACGAGCCGACCGTGCTCAAGCTCGGCCGTGCCGTCTGGGCTCTGCGGGTGTGCGTCGGCTCGGCGCTGATCGCCGTAGCGCTCGCCGAGAAGCTCGCGAATCCCGCCCTCGCCCAGCGGTTCCTGGAGGCGCAGTCCGTCCAGCTCAACGTGCTCCAGGCTCTCGGCATGCCGGTCGGCGATCTCGAGTTCGTCCGTATCGCCGGGGCTGTCGAGGTCCTCTTCGGCCTGCTCCTCATCTCCGGCGCGCTGCCGCAGGCGATCGTGCTCGCCGCCGGCATCCCCTTCAACCTGACCCTCTACTTCTTCGGCACGATCGAGCTGCTCGGCCACCTGCCCGTCTACGGCGCGATGCTCGTCCTGCTCGTCTTCGGCTCGCACCCCGAGCTGAGGCCGTACTGCGGACGGCTGCTGCCGCCGCGTGGGAGCTCGCTCGAACGCTCGCCGATCGCTCCCGCAGCCTCCGTCGGGGCTGGTGGTGTGAGCTGAAAGCCGCGGTCATGGACTCCGTGATCGGCGGCAAGGACGAGTCCGAACCTTCGAGCGGGCCCAGCGCGCGGACTTCGCCGGCGTCGAGGTACGTGCTCGCGCGCGGAGCTCCGTGACTCCGGCCGGGAGAGGGTCGAGCGACTCCGTCGGGCGAAGGAGGAAACCGGACTCGAGCTGCCCTCGCTCGTCCTCGCCGAGCACAACGGGGGCGGGATCGCCGATGCCGACGCGGCCGTCGCCGCCGCGGCTGCCCAGGACGTCCACGAGGCGATCGGCTGGGCGGCCGAGCTCGGAGCCGACGCCCTCCTCGTGCCCTTCTTCGCCCGCGGGGAGCTCGACGGCGCGGAGAGCGTCGAGCGCTGCGCCGCCGCCTTCCGGGCGCTGTGCCCGCTCGCAGCGACCCGGGGCGTGACGCTCCTCTACGAGGGCACGCTGCCGGCCGACGAGGTGCTCCGGCTGGCAGCGCTCGTCGACTCTCGTGCCTTCGGCTGCTACTTCGACCTCGCGAACGCCGTCGTCGACGGGCTCGACACGGCGACGGAGATCCGCGCGCTCCGAGGCCTCGTCCGGCGCGTGCACCTGAAGGACACCCACGCGAGGACCGGCGACTGCCGGCCGGGCCTCGGCCGGGTCGACTTCGCCGAGACCGCGCGTGCGCTCGCCGAGATCGACTACGACGGCTGGCTCGTGCTCGAGACCCCGGCCGCACCCCTCGAGCTCGTCGGGCGCGACCTCGCCTTCGCCCGCTCGGTGTTTCCGACCCTCGAGCCGCCCCTCGCCTGGCCGCGGCTCGGCGCGTTCTCCTAGGAGCCCCCGGCGAGCATCCCGCCGCTCGCCGGAGCCGCACGCAGCTCGACGCGGACGATCGTTCCGCCCGCGCCCCCGGGCACGATCTCGACCGAGCCTCCGAGCGCGCCCACGGCCTGGCGCACGATCGAGAGCCCGAGCCCGAAGCCCTCGGAGCCCTCCCCCCGGAAGAAGCGCTCGAAGACCCGCTCCCGCTCGGGCTCGGGAATGCCCGCGCCGGTGTCGACGACCTCCACCGCTGCCAGCTCGTCCGACAGCCGCCGGCCGACGATCTTGATCCGGCCGCGCTCGGTGTGCTTGGCGGCGTTGACGGCGAGATTGGACACGATCTGCTCGAGCAAGTCGGGGTCGCCCAGCACCCGCAGGTCGGGCGGACAGCTGACCTCGACCTCCACGCGCTCGCGTGTCTGCAGGTCGACCACCAGATCCTCGAGCAGCGAGGGCACGTGGACGGGCACGAGCGAGAGGCTCCCGCCGCCCGTCTCGGCCCGCGCGAGAACGAGCAGGGCGTGCGCGAGGTGTCCGAGCCGCGCGGCCTGCCGCTCGACGATCTCCAGGAACCGATCGCGCTCGTCCGGCGTGTCCTTCGCCCCTCCCTGGAGCACCGCGACGGCGCTCGAGATGGCCGCGACCGGTGTCCTCAGCTCGTGCGCCGCGTCGATGACGAAGTCGCGATCGGCGCTCTCCAGGCGCTCGAGCTCGGAGTGATCCGCGATCACGAGCACCGCCGATCCCTGGCGGCCGGCCGGCAGGCCCGTGACGGCGAGGCTTCGTCCCGCGCCCGGGCTCACCCGGACGGTCCTGCCGACCGCCTGCGGCTCGAACAGCTCGGCTGCGAAGCGACGCAGGGGGAAGGCCGGCCAGGGCTCGGGCAGCGGATCCCCTGCCGCGAGTCGCTCGGCACCGAGCAGCCGGCAGGCGGCGGTGTTCGCCGTCGACACCTCGAGGTCGCGGCCGATCGCGACGACCCCCTGGTCGATCCGCTCCAGCAGGTCTCGGAGGCTCTGGTTGGAGCGCGTACGCCCGAACAACCGATGCATGGGCACCCGGATTCGGTCGATCAGCCTGTGCTGTCCGTCGGAGAGGCGCTGGGGCGGGCTCATCGCCCTACCGGAACAGCGTCTTCTCCCGCCGCGGCGTCGACGAACCCGCTCAGGCGCGAGGGCAGGTCGACGCTCGTCGAGCGGACGATGTCGAGCATCGCGGCGACCGCGGGCGACCGGTAGGCATGTCTCGGGATCGCGACGGACACGTGGCGCACGGGAGCAGGCTCGAGGCGCTGTACCGCCACGTCGGCCCGCAGCGAGGTGAGGGCGAGCGCCGGGATCACGGTGAGCCCGAGCCCTGCGGAGACGAGCGCCTGGAGAGACCAGAAGTCGGGCGTCTCGCACGACGCGTCGAAGCGCGGCTCAAAGCCGGCCGCCTCGCAGAGCCGTCTCAGCTCCGGCTCCCAGGGAGGGCCTCCGAGCATGGGCTCGCCCGCGAGCTCCTCGAGCCGCACGACGCCTGTGCCGGCGAGTCGATGCCCGCGCGAGGTGACGAGGAAGAACGGGTCGTCGAAGAGCCGCACGTACTCGCACTCGTCGTCGAGCCCCACGAGCGACCCGTCGTACGCGCTGCCGATCGGCCAGCTCTCGAGCTCGAACACGAGGGCGAGATCGAGCTCCCGCGCCGCCAGGCGGCGGAGGCTCTCGTACGGCTCGCCGTCCGCGTACTGCGTGGCGATGGAGGGGTAGCGTGAGCGGAAGAGCTGCATCGCCGCCGCCCCGAAAGCCGCGGTCGCGGTCGGGAACGAGCCGAAGCGCAGGAGCCCGCCGCGGCCCCCGGCGATCGCCGCGAGCTCCCGCTCCGCGTCGGAGAGCTGCGCGAGGACGGATTCCGCGTGCACCAGCAGGCGCTCGCCCGCGTGCGTCAGACGCGTGCCGCGCGCCTCGCGCTCGAACAGACCGGTGCCGCAGGCCCGCTCGAGCGTTGCCATCTGCTGGGAGACGGCCGAGGGCGTGAGGGACAGGGCTTTCGCCGCGGAGGCGAAGCTCCCCGAGCGGGCAACAGCGTGCAAGGTGCGGAGGTGAGTGGCATCGAGCATTGAGAGCTTCTTACTCGCTCAACCGTAGACGTTAAGAAAGCTTCCGTCTAGCCCTGAGCGACCGGCCCCGATCTTTCGTGCCGCCGACCGGTGCGGGTCGCCTCAGCCCGAGCCTGGGGCGAGCGCCTCCACCAGGGGCCGCAGGTCGTTCTCCCAGAAGCGGAAGAAACCCTCCTGATCGGGGCCGATCTGGTGGAAGTAGACGTGGTCGTAGCCCGCGTCCAGGCACTGCTGCACCTGCTCGACGCACCCCTTCGGGTCGGGTCCGCAGGACACGCTCTCCGCGACGAGCTCCGGCGTGACGGTCTCGGCGGCCTGCTCGAAGTGGCGCGGCACGACGAGCTCCTGGGGCAGCTCCCCCGGGATCGCCGCGTTCGGCCACACCCGGTGTGCGGTCGTCACGGCCTCCTCCTCGCTCTCCGCCCAGCAGAGGTGCACCTGGATGTAGCGGGGTCCCGCCCCTCCGGCCTCCTCGAAGCCCCTCACGGTCTCGGGGTCGGGCTTCGTGCTCCAGAGACCGTCGGTGGAGCGGCCTGCGAGATCGGCGGCGAGCGGCTTGTCGGCCGCGCCGATGATGGGCGGCAGGTCCTCCGGCAACGTGTAGATCCGCGCCTGCTCGACGCTGTAGTAGTCGCCGCGGAACGTCTGGTAGCCCCCCTGCCACAGCGTCCGGATCACCTCGATCGCCTCCTCGAGCATGTCCAGGCGCTCGTCGGGGGACGGCCAGTCCTCCCCCGTCACGTGCTCGTTCAGGTTCTCGCCCGTCCCGACGCCGAGGAAGAAGCGGCCCGGCATCATCGCCGCGACAGTGGCCGCCGCCTGGGCGACGATCGCCGGATGGATCCGGATCGTCGGGCAGGTGACGCCGGTGCCGAGGCGGATCGTGCTCGTCGAGGCGGCGATGCCGCCGAGCACAGACCAGACGAACGGCGACTGCCCTTGCTCGTCCGTCCAGGGGTGGAAATGATCCGAGATGGAGGCGAAGGAGAACCCGGCCTGCTCCGCGCGAACGGCGTGGCGTAGGAGGTCCGCGGGCGGGTGCTCCTCGCTCGAGAGCGTGTAGCCGAACTCCGTCATGAGGGCGTGTGTACCGCTTCGCCGCCTCGCCAAACGCCGCTCACGACGGCGCCTCTCTCGCACGATTCAGAAGCGCCGCGCTCGTCCTGACGAAGTCCGAGGCCGCCCGCCGATCCGGCCCGGCGCCGCCGCCGCGCGCGGCGAGAGCCGCGCCCACCACCTGCGAGTCCTGCGCGCGTCCGAGCGCCCACCGGCCCGCCTCGGCCTTCGACGACCAGGCTCCCTCTGCAGCGAAGCGGAGAGCTCTACACGCATTCAGGACGGCATCCTCGGGACGGGCGTCGCCACGCTCGTGCCAGCGAAGTGACTGGATCAGGACAGGCAGGAGCTGCTCGCGCGAGAGCGGCGTGAAGACGCCGGCCGCCGGCGGCCCGTAGAGCGCGACTCCACTCGCGGCGAGGATGCTGCGATCGATCGGAAACCAGTGCTCCCCGCCGGCGCCCGGCTCGAGCTCCGCCCGAAAGCGCAGCGCCCGTCCGGTGTTGAGGTTGAGCTCGAAGCCGGCCTCGGTGGTCGCCCCCCGCGTCACCTCGAGCGGGTAGAGGACGAGCTCGAGCCCGCGCGCAGGGCAGGGCAGGGCCTCGTGCCGCACCGCCTCCACCACGGCGTGCCTCACCGCGACCGGCACGGAGCGCCGCGTGACGGCGGCGACGTCGAGGTCGCTTGTGCCGTCCTCGTAGGCGCCGAGGGCGTAGGAGCCGCCGGCGTACACGCCGACCAGATCCGCGCCGACCGCGCCCCGCAGGCGCTCGGCGAGCGACGCCAGGTAGCTCTCGACCTCGTTCAATCGCTACGCGGCCTGCGCCGCCCGCGCTTCCGGGAGTGCTCCGGGCGGCCCGAGCACGGTGACGTCGCAAGCCGTTGCGATCGCCGAGAGCGTGACGCTCTCCTCGCTGCTCGGCCGGCTTCGCGCCGCCGCGGGGCCGGGGGAATCGAGCGGCCGCGCGACCGCGCGCAGGAAGTCCTCGTAGCGACCCGCCGAGGGAACGAGTGACGCGCTCAGATACCGCGCGCGACTCGACTCGACGCGGTGCGTGTGGGGCATGCCGGCGGCGACGTGGAAACCCTCGCCGGCCTCGAGCAGCACCGTCTCGCCGCCCGCATAGATCGTGACGCTGCCCTCGAGGACGTGAAAGGCCTCGTCCTCGGCGTGCAGGTGCAGCGGCGGCATCTCGCCGCGGCGCGAATCGCCCTCGACGACGGGCAGGCTCGCGGGGCGGTCGCGGCGTTCCGTCGCGGCTGCGATCGTCTGGAGGAGCGGGAGCAGAGCTGTCTGCGAGATCGTGGCTGTCATCGGGCTTCCCTTTCTGCTCTCTGTCACGTCGAGAGGAGTCTCGGGGAGCCGCGCCCCACCCACCGGGCGGTCAGCAGGCGTCTGGAGGTCGGGTTAACCGAACTCGTGGGTCAGACCGCGGGGCAGGCCTCGTCGCACTCCGCCACGCCGGGCAGCTTGCCCAGCAGCTCGGTGAGCTCCTCGACCTCGGCACCGGAGAGGTGCTCCTCGAAGAGCGCCCGGATCGAGCCGACGTGGCCGCACGAGGCCTGTCGGAGTCTGTCGGCCCCCGCCTCGGTCAGCTGGGCGTAGGTCACGCGGAGGTCGCTGGGGCAGCCTGCGCGCTCGACGAGGCCTGCCTGCTCGAGCCCCTCCAGGAGCCGGGTCACCCCCGACGGCGTCAACACGATGCGCCGCGCCAGGTCGACGCGCTTCATGCGCCGCTCCTCGGCGCGCGAGAGCAGGTGGAGCGCCTCGTAGTCGTTGATCGTCAGCCCGTGCTCGAGCTGGAGCTGCGTGTTCAGCAGGCGGGTGGTCGACGCGTGCGCGCGCAGGAGCCGCGTCCAGGCCCGGACTGCCGGTGCCACGTCAGTTGCTTGAGCGGACAATGCTTGCATCCTCAATCGAACTCGTGCTACGTTGCTTGCGTACTCAATTGTACACAACGCAACCAGGAGGTACAAGCCTTGACCAGCACCGAAAGCCTCACCATCGCCCCCGCCGGCACCTGGCAGCTCGATCCCGTCCATTCGGCAGTCGGCTTCGAGGTGACCTACCTGGGCGGCACGTTCAAGGGCCAGTTCCGCGAGGTCGCGGCGCAGCTTGCCGCCGAGGGTGACGCGGCAAAGCTCACGGGCAGCGCGCAGGTCACGAGCGTGGACGTGAAGGACGAGAACCTCGCCGCGCACCTGCAGTCGCCCGAGTTCTTCGACGCCGAGCGCTACCCCGAGCTCCGCTTCACCGCGGACGAGCTGCGCCTCGACGGCAGCACGATCGCTGCCGACGGAGAGCTGACGATCAAGGGCGTGACGAAGCCCGTGCAGATCACGGGAACCGCCGCGACGCCGATCACGGACGGGTACGGCAAGGAGCGGCTCGGCCTGCAGGTCTCGACGGCCGTCGACCGCACGGAGTTCGGCCTCACGTGGAACACCCCGCTGCCGACCGGCGAGCAGGCGCTCGCGAACGACGTCAAGATCCTCGGCGAGCTCTTCTTCGTCAAGGCCGCCTGAGCGCTCCATGACGAAGTTCGTCGGCATCTCGGGCAGCCTCCGCCGGGACTCTCACAACACGAACCTCCTCCGCGCCGCCGCCGAGCTCCTCGGCGAGGATGCCGAGCTCGAGCTGTGGGAGGGACTGAAGGCGGTGCCGCCCTACGACGAGGACGACGGCGCAGAGCCGGTGCCGGCGGCCGTCGCGGAGCTTCGCGCGGCGATCGCCGGCGCCGAGGCCGTGCTCTTCGCGACACCGGAGTACAACTCCTCGGTGCCCGGCCAGCTCAAGAACGCGCTCGACTGGATGTCCCGCCCGCTCGCCACGAGCCCGCTGCGCAATTTGCCGGTCGCCGTGATCGGCGCCTCGACGGGCGCCTTCGGCGCCGTGTGGTCGCAGGCGGAGCTGCGCAAGGTGCTGACCGCGATCGGCGCCCGGGTCGTGGAGGCCGGGGTGGCGGTCGGACACGCCCCCACCCGCTTCGACGAGCAGGGCAGGCTGACCGACGAGGACATCGGCGAGCAGCTCGACGAGGTCGTCGCGGCGCTGCTCGACGCAGCCCGCGCGCGCGCCGAGTCGGCGCTGCGCTCGGCTGCCTAGCCCGGAGCTGCGAACGTAATGGGGTGTTCGACCGCTCCGCCCGCCTGTACGACCTCGTCTACGGGTTCAAGGACTACGCGGGCGACCGCGCGGCTGACCGAGCTGATCCGCGAGCGCAACCCGGACGCACGCTCGCTGCTCGACGTCGCCTGCGGCACCGGCAAGCACCTCGCCGAATTGCGCAGGAGCTTCCCCGACGTCGCAGGCCTCGATCTCGACGAGGAGCTGCTCGCCGTCGCGCGCGAGCGATTGCCGGAGGTCGACTTCCACCTTGCCCCCATGACCTCGTTCGACCTCGGTCGGCGCTTCGACGCAGTTACGTGCCTCTTCTCCTCGATCGGCTACGTCAGCTCGGAGGAGACTCTGGGCGCGGCGGTCGCCGCGATGGCGCACGGGCTCGCGCCCGGCGGTGTCCTCGTCGTCGAGCCCTGGCTCGAGCCGAGCGCGTGGAAGCCGGGCCACCTGCACCTGCTCACCGTCGACGAGCCGGACGTGAAGCTCTCGCGCGCGACGGTCGCAGCCCTCGACGAGGCTCGCTCGATCATGGACCTCCACTATCTCGTCGTCACGCGCGAGGGGGTCGAGCACTTCACCGAGCGGCACGAGCTGATGCTCTTCAGGCGCGAGCAGTACTTCGGCGCATTCCGCGCGGCCGGGCTCGTCGACGTCGAGCGCGACGAGGAGGGGCTGATCGGCCGCGGCCTCTACCTCGGCACGAAGCCCGCCTCCTGACCGCGCGCGGGACTGATCGCGGGCACGCTCGACGGGTGCTGGCCCGAGAGCGGATGTGTGGACAGCCGCACCGAAGCTCGTCGGCTGGCCCCCTGTCTGCGAGTCATGCGCGGCTCGAATCTGTGAGCGACCTGTACTGGCACACCCGCACATCGCTCCAGGAGGCCCAGCCATGGACACCCAGCTTCTCCCGATCGGCGATACGACGCTCGATCTCCCCGACCTGCGCGCACGCCTCGACGGAGAGGTCTTCGCGCCCGCCGGCGCAGGATGGGATCTCGCCCGCGCCAGGCGTGGAACCTCGCCGTCGATCAGCAGCCCGCCGCGGTGGCACTGCCCGAGTCGGCCGACGACGTGATCGAGGTCGTGGAGTTCGCCCGCCGGCACGGCCTGCAGGTCGCGCCGCAGGGCACCGGCCACAACGCGGCTGCGCTCGGGGGCGCGCTCGAGGACACGATCCTGCTGAAGACGCAGCGCATGCGCGGCGTCACGATCGACCCGGAGGCACGGATCGCGCGAGCCGAGGCCGGCGTGACCTGGATCGAGGTCGTGGAGGCCGCCGCCGAGCACGGTCTCGCGGCGCTCGCCGGCTCCTCGCCCGATGTCGGCGTCGTCGGCTACACGCTCGGCGGCGGCCTCTCGTGGCTCGCCCGCAAGCACGGCATCGGTGCCAACCAGGTGACCGCGGTCGAGCTCGTGACGGCGGACGGCCGGCTGGTACGCGCCGATCGCGACACCGAGCCCGACCTGTTCTGGGCGGTCCGTGGTGGCGGCGGCGCCTTCGGGGTCGTCACGGCGATCGAGTTCAACCTGTTCCCGATCACGGAGGTCTACGCGGGCATCCCCTGGTTCCCGGTCGAGCGAGCGGTCGAGGTTCTGAGCGCCTGGCGCTCCTGGACGGACGACCTGCCGGACGAGCTCACGTCCGTCGGCCGGATCCTCCAGTTCCCGCCGATCCCCGAGATCCCGGAGCCCGTCCGCGGGCAGTCGTTCGTCGTCGTCGAGGCGATCTACGCCGGTGACGAGGCCGAGGGCGCGAGGCTGCTCGAGCGGATGCGGGCGCTCGGGCCGGCCATGGACAGCGAGGGCCCGCCCCGCCGACGGACCCGAGCTCCTTCTCGACTCCGGCGCCTCGTCCGCGTAACCCCCACGCCCGGGAGGCCACGCACGCCGGCGTCGCCGAATCAGGGCGACGCCGGCGTGTCTCGGACCGGGCCGGCGCCTCCCGGGAAGAGGCGCTCGCCGAGTGCTCGGATCGAGCTCTCGGTGATCGGGTTCACGACCAGGATCGCCTCGTCGGCCCCCGCCTCCGCCAGCCCTCGCAGGTGCGCGGGGAGGCGCTCGAGCTCGACCGGCACCGCCTTCTCCGCGCGCTCGTCGACACCGCCCTCGTGCTGCACGAGCACGCACGCGCTCCGCTCGAGCCGAGCAGGGTCGGCCCCGCCTCGCTCCGCAGCTTCGGTCACCCCCGCGTTCAGGCGTGCGAAGCCCTCGACCGTGTTGCCGCAGGGCGTGTACCAGGTGTTCCAGACCTCGACGTGCGGGAGGGCGATCGCGAGCAGCCGCTGCCCGTTCGCGCCCAGCATCAGCGGCGGCCGGCGCGCGGGCGGAGGCAGGAGCACGGCGTCCTCGAGGTGGTGGAACCGGCCGTCGAGCGTGACGCGCTCGCCGGCGAGCAGCCGTCGCACGATCTCGAACGCCTCCTCGAAGCGGGACACGCGCCGGTCGAAGGGGATCCCGAACGCGCGGAACTCCGTCTCGTTCCAGCCGGCGCCGAGCCCGACGACGAGCCGCCCGCGGGAGATCTCGTCGACCGACGCCGCGAGCCGCGCGAGGATGCCGGGCGGGTGGAACGCGGTGCAGGCGACGAGCGGGCCGAGCCGCACCCGCTCGGTGACCGCGGCGAGCCCGGCGAGCTGCGTCCAGACGGCCCACGGCCCGCGCGCGCCGCGCTCGTCGCGGTAGAGCAGGTGGTCGCCGAGCCAGATCGAGTCGAAGCCGACCTCCTCCGCCGCCAGGGCCATCGCGACGTACTCCGGCCAGCGCACCTCGCGTTCGACCTCGGGGAGCTGGACGCCGACGCGCATCGCCGCAGTATTCCTCCACGCGGCGGACGGTCCTCGCAGAGCCATGACATTTGGCGGATGCCGCGAGCTGGCATAGGGTCAGCCCGACCTCCACAGTGTCCTTCTCAAGAAGCGAGGAGCAATGAGCACAGCTCTCCTGATCGTCCTCATCGCCTTGGCGGCCGTCGTCGTGGTCGCCGTCGTGCTGATCGCCGGACGGCGCCAGCGCGAGAGCAGGCTCGAGAGCCGGCGCGTCGAGGCGGGCGAGCACCGTGAGGAGGCAGAGGTGCGCTCACGGGAGGCCGAGCTCGCCGAGGCCGAGGCCGAGGAGCGTGCGGCGCGGGCGCGGCGCGAGACCCTCGCAGCCGAGGAGCAGGCAGAGCGGGCGACGCGCGAGCGCGCGGCGGCAGACGAGCTGGAGGGCCGTGCGCGCGAGGTCGATCCTGACTACGACCCAGACGCCCCCACGCGCTGAACGCCGCGGCCGGCGGGCGGCGCCGAGCGAGGTGAGGTCAGGCGGAGGGAGAGGGTCCGGTGTAGCGAGCGCGCGGGCGGATCAACGTTCCCTCGGCAGCGGCCTCGAAGGCGTGGGCGATCCAGCCGACTGAGCGGCCGAGCGCGAACAGCCCGAAGGCTGCGCCGGCGGGAAGCGCGGCGCGCTCGACGAGGGCGGCGAGCGCGAGCTCGAGGTTCGGGTGCATGCCGAGCTCCTCGCGGGCCAGCACGATCAGCCGTGCTGCCGGGTGTGTCCCCGGCAGCTCCAGGCGCGCGAGGATCTCGTCCGCCCGAGGGTCGCCTGCGCTATAGGGGCGCTGAAAGGGGCCGAAGCCGTGCACCATGCCGTCCGTCGACAGCGCCCGGCGCCAGGCCCGCCGGGCGCCGTCCCGCCCGGCAGCGCGGAGGAGCTCTGCGACGCGTTCGCTGACTCCGCCGTGACGGCGCCCCTCGAGCGCGCAGAGGGCGGCGAGCAGGACGTTGTGCATCGGGGCGTCCGTCGAGGCGACGCAGCGGGCGGTGAAGGAGCTCGTGTTCAGCTCGTGGTCGGCGCAGAGCACGAGCGCGGCGGCGAGATCGCTCGCGTTGCTCGCCCGCCAGCCTCGCGCCAGCCGGTCCGCGAGCGTCCCCGAGCCTGTCGCCCCGGCGGCATCGAAGAGCTGCCCGACCGCGCGTGCGGCAGCGCGGAGCGCGGGCCGGCTCGGCTCCGACAGCGTCACGGCAGGCTCGGCCCGAGCCTCCACCAGGCGCGCCACGAGCCGATCCGCGATCGACCCACCCTCCCTGCGCCCCACCTGGGGCGACGGCGCCCGCGAGAAGAGCTCGTCGGCCTGCTCCGTGCCCCCCGTCCACAGCAGGCATGCGACCTCCTCGAGCGTCGCGGTGCGGGAGAGCTCGCACGCGTCGCGGCCCCGGTACCAGAGACGTCCGTCCCTGATCAGCGTCAACGCCGAGTCGAGCAGGGGTGCGCCCGAGCTCAGTGCGCCGAGCGCCTTCAAGGCGGGGTCGCGGCGCCGCTCGCGATCGGCCTTCAGCTCGTCGAGCGCGACTCGCGGGTACCGGCGGGAGCGGGCGGTCGAAGCGGGATCGGGGTCGGAGACGACGCGGCCGCGGCTGACGTAGGCGTAGAGAGTCGCGCGGGAGACGCCCAGGTAGGCGGCAGCGTCCTCGGCCGACAGGTACTCCTCGGTCCTCTCCATACATTGATGGTATCCGTCAACATTGACGACAGTGAGACGGCGTGGCTACCTTGAACTCCATGAGCCTGGAGCGGATGCCCGACCCGGCCGAGCCGGAGCTGTTCGAATCGGCCTTTCCGAGAGACGGCTTCCCGAGGTACGAGTGGACGGGGCGACCGGGCGAGCTCCCACGCGCGGTCTGGACGACCGAGACGACGCACCGCGACGGCCAGCAGGGCGGACTTCCCCTCACGGTCGAGAACGGGATCCGCATCTACGAGCTGATGTGCGCCTTCACCGGCGCGAGCGGGGCCATCCGCCAGGCGGAGTTCTTCGTCTACCGCCCCGCCGATCGGCAGATCCTGGAGGGAGCGCTCGAGCGCCATCGCGACGGAGCCCCGATCGAGCCGACCACATGGATCCGTGCGAGCGCGAAGGATGCAGCGCTGGTGCGGGAGATCGGCGTCCGCGAGACCGGCATGCTCGCCTCTGCGAGCGACTACCACACCTTCTACAAGTTCACGCCGGGTGGGAGACGGAACGCCGCGACTGCCTACCTCGACGCCGTCCGCGCGGTGCTCGCTGCCGGCCTTCGCCCCCGCCTGCACCTCGAGGACGCGACCCGTGCGCCCGAGGGCTTCGTCCTCCCCTTCACCGCAGCCGTCAAGGAGGTGGCGGCCGGCTACCCGGAGATCGCGCCGCCCAAGTTCCGCATCTGCGACACGATGGGTCTAGGGCTGCCCTACGAGAACGTCACCTGGCCACGCTCGGTGCCGCAGCTCGTCCGGCGCCTGCGCGAGGCCGGGGTCGCCTCCGAGGACCTGGAGTTCCACCCGCACAACGACACCCACCTCGTCGTCGCCAACTGCCTCGCCGCGATCCAGGCCGGCTGCGCCGCGATCAACGGCACGCTGCTCGGCAAGGGAGAGCGGACAGGCAACGCGCCGCTCGAGGCGATCCTGCTGCACGCTGAGGGCATGGGCTGTCTCCCCACCCGCCCCGACTTCCACGCGCTCAACGGGCTCGCCGCGCTCTACGCCGGGCTGGGCGAGCCGGTGCCGCCGAAGTACCCGCTCTACGGCCGCGACGCGCACCGCACGCGGGCCGGCATCCACGCCGACGGGCTGAACAAGTTCTGGTGGATGTACGCCCCCTTCGACGTCCCGCGCCTGCTCGGTCTCCCGCTCGAGCTCAGCTTCACCCGCGACTCGGGCATCGCAGGCCTGATCTTCGCGATCAAGCAGCACACCGGCCGGGAGCTCACCAAGGACGACCCGCACCTGCGAGACCTGCACGACGAGCTCATGCGGCAGTTCGACGCCGGCCGTCAGACCGCAGTCGAGTGGGAGGAGATCAGCCGGCTCCTCGAGACGCCGGTGGCATAGAACGGGGCGCGCGCTCAGGCGGCCGGATCGCGCTCGCCGACGCCACTCGCGATCTCGCCTGCGCGGAAGGGACCGCCGGAGCGCGGGTCGAGCGGCGGAGTCGCGGCCCCGGCTCCCTCGTGCATGCCCGCGAGGAGCTCGAGCAGCGCCTCGTCGGCGCCGCGGCGGGGCTCCCAGCCGAGCTCCGTCCGCGCC